>JAPUKZ010000065.1 GCA_027295405.1 Gammaproteobacteria bacterium | reverse complement strand
GCGGCTCCTGGTGATTTTGATTGGAATACGATCTTTGAGGGCGCGAAATGGCTGCATATCACCGGGATCACTCCTGCGCTGAGTCAGTCTGCAGCAGACCTCAGTTTCGAAGCCATCAAGGCCGCGAAGAAAAAAGGGCTTACGGTGTCCTGTGACTTTAATTATCGGGGCAAGCTTTGGAAGTACGGCAAATCCACTGTTGAAGTTATGACTGAGTTGGTCAGATACGTGGACGTCGGTATCGCCAACGAAGAAGACTGTCAAAAGTCCCTGGGAGTCACCGTCGATGTCGATGTCCAGAGCGGAGACCTGGAAATGAAAAAATACGAAGCATTGAGTCAAGAAATGATGGAGGAATTTCCAAATTTAACAATCATGGCGATTACGCTGCGCGAATCGCGCAGCGCTGACCAAAATGGTTGGTCTGCATGTTTACGGGATTCAGACGGATTTCACTCTTCCCAACACTACGAAATCACTGACATTGTCGACCGCATCGGTGGCGGCGACAGCTTCGCATCCGCACTGATCTATGCGCTTGAAAGCTACGACGACACACAAGAAGCACTCGAATTTGCGGTTGCGGCCAGTTGCCTCAAGCACTCCATTGCGGGAGACTTCAATCGCGTATCTGCATCAGAGGTACGGAATTTGATGGGTGGTGACGCGTCCGGCCGCGTGCAAAGGTAACAGTTCGCGGTACAGCAAGGATAAGGATTGAACAAGGCAGCCACCTTGCGAAACAGCGGTTTTATGCTGATTTTTGTATTGGCGATATCAGGCAAGTTTTTGATCATGGTTTGGATACCCATTTTGGCACCCGTAACCGGTGATTATTTGGCATCCCAGGGGTAAAAGAACTGCACAGTAAAAAGTAAATTTTGTCGATGAGTATTGATCATGCCTACGCGTATTATATTTCCGGAGAAGGGGCGGGTGGCCCTGCAGAATTATGAACTGCCGGATACCGGGCCGGGCGAAATAAAAGTTCGTACCCGGTACAGTTTGATGAGCATCGGCACGGAAAGCATTGTTCTCAACCAGAAATATGACCCTGGCACGCACTTTGCAAAAATGTTTTCCTTTCCGCAGTTACAGACCGGTGTTCAGGCCGTGGCTGAAGTTGAAGAGCTTGGTAGGGATGTCTCGGAGTTTAAGGTTGGCGATCACATCTATATGCGAAAGGCCCATCGTTCGCACCAGGTATTGGCGGCCAAAGACTGCTCTCCGATCCCCCGGAGTATCGACCTCAAATCAGCCTGTTGGGCCGGCTTGGCCAAAACCGCATATCGTGCCGCCTGGGCTGGCCGGTTTGAACCTGGGCAACACCTGCTGATCATTGGTGCAGGCCCGGTGGGTCAAATGGCAATCCGCTGGGCGGCAATTGCAGGGGCCGACTCAATTGCAGTAGTTGATCTCTCCCCGGCCAGGCTGGGGCATGCAAAGTCCGGCGGCGCCACGCATATATTCAATAGCGATATCGCGCAGTGCGTGGATGATCTAAAGGCAATCAATGGTGGCTCAGGCCCATCCATTGTGGTTGACGTCACTGGCAACCCAGCTGTGCTGAAGCATGCCCTTGCTGCGGCAGCCCGCTTCGGTAAAGTTATATTACTGGGTGATACCGGTTACCCCTCCAAACAGTGTTTGAGCTCTGATGTCATGACAAAGGGGCTCACCATCCAGGCGACCCATGATAGCCATGATCGTGATGGTTGGACACAGCGCCGTATCGATCGTCTGTTTTTTGGCCTGGTGCAACGTGGCCAGTTTGATTTGTCAGGCCTGATAACACATGAATTTTTCCCCGGGGAATGTGAACAGGCCTATGCGTTGGCCAACGAGCAAGGAGAGCGGGTAATGGGAATATTATTTAACTGGGGGGATCCAAATGATGCACGACCATTCAGCTAAAGTTGCGATTATCACGGGTTCCGGTGCAGGCATAGGTAAGGCTTGTGCTCTAAGATTTGCAAATGCCGGGATTAATGTAGCGGTGGCGGATTTATCGGAGCCCGCTATAAAATCCACTTGCAAAATAATTGAGGACAATGGTGGCAAGGCCATTGGTTGTCGGACCGATGTTTCTGCCGAAAAAGATTGCCAGAAGGTCGCTGAAACAGCATTAAGGACCTGGGGCAGGATTGATATCCTGGTCGCAAATGCTGGTGTACAGATCGGTGGCAGCCTATTGGAAACAACTGAAGCAGATTGGGAAAAGATCCTGGGCGTCAATTTAAAGGGTGTGGCCTATTCCTGTAAAGCTGTGTTACCCACTATGATAGAAAAACAATCCGGTTCTATTGTCATTAACTCGTCCATCAACGCCTTATTCGGCACAGCCGGTATGGCGATCTACGACATGAGCAAAGCCGGCACATTGGGACTCATGCGCAGCCTGGCAGTTGAACACGGGAAGCACGGGATACGTGTCAATGCCGTCTGTCCGGGAAATACCATTACTGACTTTCATATCAATAAAATGGCTGGAAAAGGGAATACTGTTGAACAACTACGGGAAATGACCAAGGGTTATGGCTTGCTCGGCAGGGCCGCAGAGCCAGAGGAAATTGCCAATGTAATGTACTTTCTTGCAAGTGATGAGTCTTCTTTCATTACCGGTCAGGCGATAATCGCTGATGGTGGTTTCTCCGTTACCTGATTGTTCGAGGATGTCGATGATGAGCAACAACATTCGTTGGGGGATTTTGGGCACTGGCAGGATGACTGGTAACTTTGCCATGGGTTTAAAAGAAGTGAACGATGCAGAGCTTGTGGCAATTGGTTCGCGAACAAGAGATTCCGCACAAAAGTTTGCCGCAAAATTTAATGTTCCAAATATTCACGAAGGATATGAGAACGTGGCAAAAGATCAGAATGTGGATGTCATCTACATCGCCACACCTCATAACTCACATAAAGATAACGCGATTTTGTGCCTGGAAAACGCCAAGGCTGTTTTGTGTGAA
>JAPUKZ010000064.1 GCA_027295405.1 Gammaproteobacteria bacterium | reverse complement strand
GATATGCCATCCGGTGAGCGCACAAAGGCCATATGGCCGTCCCGGGGCGGCCGGTTGATGGTTACCCCCTGATCCAACAGGCGTTGGCAGGTGGCGTAAATATCCTCCACCTGAAAGGCCAGGTGTCCAAAGTTGCGACCGCCAGAGTACGCCTCGGGATCCCAATTGTGGGTGATCTCAATACAGGGGCTGCGGTTCTGTTGCGCCGTGTCCATATCCCCCGGCGCCGCGAGGAATATCAGGGTATAGCGCCCGGCCTCGCTGTCGTAACGATTGACCTCTCTCAGACCCAGTTGCTGACAGTAAAATTCCAACGTGCTGTCCAGATCCGTAGCTCGGACCATGGTGTGCAAATATTTCATGGCGTTTCGTGCCTGCTCCAGCCGGTGATTTCAGTGCTTGCCATAGTAGGAGTTGCGGTGGGTGGGGGCAATACCCGCTGCTGGCGCCAGAGCACTGGAAAAAGAGCAGCGCTCAGGTACAATCGCCTGCCTTTCAATGATGCTGTAGTGATTCCCTATGTGGTTTAAGAATGTGCGCGCCTATCGCCTGACCGGTCCTTTCGAGCTGACTCCCGAGCAAATGCAAGAGCAAATGGAGGCCAGCCTGTACCGCCCCTGTGGCAAGACCCAGCCGCTGGCACTGGGCTGGGTTCCCCCATTGGGTGGCGAAACCCAGGCTCTGGTGCACGCCGTCAACCGCCGCTTTCTGTTGTGTGCCCGGCGCGAGGAAAAACTGCTGCCGGCAACTGTGGTGCGCGAGCAACTGGCGGAAAAAGTCGAGCAGATCGAGCAGGAGCAAGGCCGCAAAGTGTATCGCAAGGAACGTCTCAATCTGAAAGAAGAGATCGTGCAGGACTGCCTGCCCCGGGCCTTCAGCCGTTCCGTGCTGATTTACGCCTATATCGATACCCGCGCCAACTGGTTGTTTGTCGATAGTGCCAGCGCCAATCGCGCCGAGGAGTTGCTGAATCTCCTGCGCGAGTGCATCGGCAGTCTGCCGCTGCTGTTGTTGCCACAGGTTAACCAGTCCCCGGCGGCGACCATGACCCACTGGCTCCAAAACCGCACACTGCCGCAGGATCTGGAGTTGGCCCAGGATTGCGAGCTGCGCGATCCCACGGAAGATGGTGGGGTGGTGCGTTGCCGCGGTATCGAACTGTCCGGCGACGAGGTGGACGTGCACCTGCAGGCCGGCAAGCAGGTGGTGCGCCTGGCGCTGTTGTGGGATGAGAAGCTCAGTATGGTATTGGCTGAAGACCTGTGTATTCGCAGACTGCGCTTTGCCGATGAATTAATGGCGGAGAATGAAGACCTGCCCGAAGCCGATACCGCAGCGCACCTGGACGCGGATTTTGCACTGATGTCGGAGGTGCTAACCGGCTTGCAGGAACGCTTGCTGAGCTGGTTCGGTGGCGAGGCGGCTGCTTAGCCCGGGGTGAACTTATCGCGGCGGCTTGCCAGAGCACCGCTCCTGACTTTAAATACAGGTTCCATGGGTTCGAGGCGAGCCGATCCCGACGACCAGGGCTGTGATCTGTGAAGCCACGCGACGATACAGACAACTACCGGGACATTTTCCTCAATGATTCTCCCCTGCTGGATACCCGCGCACCCGTCGAGTTTCAGCAGGGTGCCTTCCCCGCTGCCAGCAACCTCCCGTTAATGAGTGACGAAGAGCGACACCTGGTCGGTATTCGCTACCAGGAAGCGGGTCAGCAGGCCGCCATTGAGTTGGGTGAAAACCTGGTGGCGGGGCCGGTCAAGCGACAGCGGCTGGCGGACTGGACCGACTTTGTGCAGCGCAATCCCGGTGGTTACCTGTACTGTTTCCGCGGCGGCTTGCGATCGCAGACCGCGCAGCGCTGGTTGGCCGAGGCGGGATTGCACTACCCCCTGGTGAAAGGGGGCTACAAGGGCATGCGCCGTTTCCTGCTGGAGGAATTGCCCCGCTCACTGGAGGCGACATCTTTGCTGCTGGTCGCTGGCAAGACGGGCACCGGTAAAACCCGGGTGATTACCGCGTTGCAAAACGCGCTGGATCTGGAGGGCCTGGCCCGGCATCGAGGTTCCACGTTTGGCGATTTGCTGGAGCAACAGCCCAGCCAGATCGGTTTTGAAAACGCCCTGAGTATCGGTTTTATGAAGTTGGTGGCGGCCGGGGTCAGACCCGTGGTTCTGGAGGATGAGGGGCGCCTGATCGGCCGCCTGGCGCTGCCAGAGGACCTGCGCAAACGCATGCAAGCGGCGCCGATGTTGGTACTGGAAGAGAGCCTGGAGTACCGCACCGGGGTGGTACTGGAGGACTATATTGAAGACCTGGGTCGCAGGTTTGTCGCCGCTCACGGCGAGCGCGGAGCGCAACTGCATCGGGAAAAACTGCTGTCCGATCTGTCCAGAATCAAGAAGCGTCTGGGTGGGCAGCGTCACAGTGAGGTTGCACAGCAAATGCAGCAGGCCTTCGCAGAACAACACTGCAGCGGCAGGCTCGAGCTGCATCGGAGCTGGATCGAAACTTTGCTGGTGCAATACTATGACCCCATGTATGAGTATCAGCTGAGCAAGCGGGAAGACCAGGTTCAGGGACGGGGTAACAGCGAGGAAATTATTGCGCAGGCCCACTTGATGGCCGGCGCTGAGGCATGATTACTTCTTCCTGGCAGCGCGACCTGGTACTACTGGGCGGAGGCCACAGCCACGCACTCGTCCTGCGGATGTTGGCCATGCAAGCGGACCCGGCTACCCGCATAACCCTGCTTAGCCTCGATTCACATACGCCCTATTCCGGCATGCTGCCGGGTTTGCTGGCAGGTCACTATTCCTGGTCAGACGCCCACATCGACCTGCGCAAATTCTGTAGCCGTACCGGCGTTCGCTTCATTGTCGCGCGCGCCATCGGGATCGATATCGAAAAAGGGGAAGTTAACCTGGAAGGACGACCGGCGCTGCCCTTTGATGTGCTGTCCATTGATATCGGTTCCCAGCCCGGCCTGGAAGATGTGCCGGGGGCGCGGGATTTTGCAACCCTGGTCAAGCCGATACACAGTTTCTATCAGCGCTGGCAGATGGTGGAAAAACGCCTGGCCACAGCCAATGACGATGGCAAACTGAAAATACTGCTGGTCGGCGGGGGCGCGGGCAGTGTTGAACTGGCGCTGGCCATGCGCCATCGCAGCGGCGCTCAGCGGCTGGCCATCAAACTGGTGTGCGGAGCCGGCTTGCTCGAGAGTTACAATTCCAGGGCAAGGAAAACGGTGCGCCAACATTGCCGGGAACAAGGTATTGAGTTGCTTGAGAATGCCAGGGTGGTGCAGGTTGGAGAACAGGTCCTGAGCACCGCGGATGGCAGCAAGCACAGGTTTGACGAATTGTTCTGGTGTACGGCAGCGGTCGCCGAAGGCTGGCTGCGCGATACCGGATTACCCTGCGATTCCGCGGGTTTTTTACGGGTGACGGATACCCTGCAGGTGCAGGGATACGCGCATATCTTCGCCGCTGGGGACGTCGCCACCCAGCTTGATCACCCACGCCCCAAGGCTGGCGTTTACGCCGTGCGCCAGGCGCCAGTGCTGGCCCATAACCTGCTGGCCTGCCTGCGCGGAGACAAGCTGCGTGAACATCGACCGCAACGCCGGTTTTTGTCGCTACTGTCACTGGGTGACAAACTCGCAGTGGCCGATCGCGGAGTATTCAGCGCCAGCGGCAGCTGGGTCTGGCGCTGGAAGGATCGCATTGACCGCAAATTCATGGCCCTGTTTGATGAGCGCCTGCCCGCCATGCGGGCAGCGGTCACCACCGGCGACGAGTCGATGCACTGTGGGGGCTGTGGGGCAAAATTACCCAGCAAAATGTTGCGTAGCGGATTGCAGCAATTGGCGGAGAATTACCCGCTGGTGATCGATGCGCAACAGCTCTACGAAGATGCCGCGCTGCTGGAACTGTCGGCCGACCAGCGCCTGGTGCAGAGTATTGACGTGCTGCGGTCACTGGTCGACGACCCCTGGTTGATGGGGCGAATAGCCGTGCTGCACGCACTCAGTGATCTCTATGCCATGGGTGCCAAGCCACACTCCGCTCTTGCCAGCCTGACTATTCCCTTTGCGGGACCGCAACTGCAGCAGCGGGACCTGCAGCAGTTGATGTCCGGGGCAGTGGAAGAATTGCAGCGCGCAGGGTGTCGCTTGCTGGGTGGCCACACCCTGGAAGGCCCGGAACTTGCCATGGGCTTCACAGTAAACGGGGAGCTGTCCGGCGCCACGCTCGCTAAACAAGGCCTGCAGTCGGGCGACCAGCTGGTTTTGTGCAAGCCGCTGGGAACCGGGGTATTGTTTGCCGCCCAGCAACAGGGTCAGGCTGACGGTCGCTGGATAAGCACCGCCATAGCCAGCATGTTGCAAAGCAGCGCAGCCGCGGCATCGCTGGCGCTGGAACAGGGTGTCCATGCCGCCACCGATATCACCGGCTTCGGCCTGCTCGGACATCTTGCCGAAATGTTGCAGGGCAGTGACTTGCAAGCGCGGATTGAGTTATCGCGAATACCGGTCCTGCCGGGGGTAGAAAAGTGCTTTGCTGCCGGTATCGCCAGCACCTTGCAGCCGGGGAATATTGCCAGTGTGGAATCGCTACTTGATGTGCCCGGCGGCGTGATTAAGCCCCGGCACCAGGTTTTGTTCGATCCCCAGACTTGTGGTGGCTTGCTGTTGTCGGTAGCGGCAGCGCAGGCATCAGATCTGCTACAAGCGCTGCGCAGTGCAGGCTATGCCGAGGCGGAAATTGTTGGCGAGGTGACTTTCCTGGCCGACCCCGGCACCGCGCCGCTTACAATCGTCGGGTGATTGCTTGTGCTCAGGCCTGGCTTAGTGGTGACTGCGTCACCCATTACTGAAGGAATACGGGAGGGTATATTTTGGCTTTGAAACCGGGCCGGTATCGCCACTTCAAGGGCGGTGAATACCAGGTAATAGACATCGCCCGCCACAGTGAAACAGGCGAGGACATGGTGGTTTATCGGCCGCTCTACGGCGAGGCCAAGCTGTGGGTGCGGCCCTTGACCATGTTTCTGGAGCAGGTGGAGAAAGACGGTGAAACTGTGCCCCGTTTCAGCCTGGTTGAGGACTGAACAGCTTCAAGTGCGGCTAGCGCGGCGGTCTGGCGCCTAGCAGTCTGCCCGCGTATTGGTTTTAAAGCGCTTGCGACAGCTCTTCTTGCTGCCTTCCCCGCTGGATTCTGTGGCGGGGTCGGCGGCGATGTCGGCGGTGCTCTCAAGCATGATTTCTATAGAAGATGCGGTGTCCTCCGCATTTTTTTGGCTATCCACCGGCAACTTGGCACCTTCATCCAGCACCCGGATGCCGGCCGCTACTGACACAATCATGCTGTTGGGTATCGGCACGCTCAGATTGTACTGAGCTATGCGCCAGTTGCCGGACTCCAGTGCCAACACACCCGAGCCACGACAGCGGCCCAGAGTCTGATTATCCAGGGTTTCATCGAACCAGGCGGAGTTGCCGTCAGCCGCGAGGGTGACTTGCCTATCCTCCACCAGGTAAGTCCAACCTTTGCCCTCGGAAAAATGGCTGCTGACAAAGGTCCTGAACTCCTCGCCCTGCCAGCGCTCCGATCCATCGGTACCGAGAAAGACCGCATCGGTGGTAAGCAGACCCAGGTACTTGTCCAGATCAGCACGCGCAGCAGCCGCGTGGAAAGCGTCCAGGGTTGCAGCCACGGCTTGCCTCGGCCCGGCGGCGGCAGGCCCGGCGAGCAGGCAGGAAGAAAGCAGAATAACTAACAACACTCGCATACTAACTCCGTATTCATTCACAGCGGTGATAAAAGTCTAGAACCAGGCCGAATAGGTGAGCAGGACCTGGGTGCCCTCGATGTCGATCTTCCCCACCGTGTCACTGAAATCCAGCTCCCCGCCCAGATAGCGCAGGCCCAGACCCCATTGCGCGCGTTTGCCAAGATCGAACTCGATACCCGCCCGGGCATAAAAACCCAGGCTGATATCCGAGGAGTTGTCACTTTCAATGATAATGGTGCCCCCGCGACTCACACCTTCAGGTTGCTCGATTTCCTCGTCCTCTACTTTGTGGCGCCCGTACAGGATGGCGGGGCCGCCTCCCAGATAGAGATCCACAGCCTCGCCCAGATGGGAGCGCAGATAACCGCCCAGGTGGAATTCGCCCAGCATGAAGGAGTTATCGATGCGGAAGATTACGCTACTGCCGGAGCCACCGACCGAGCCGGCAAAACTGGTATTATCACCCTTCCAGCTGATACCGCCACCCGCGTTAATGCCGTATTCCAGGCCGGTGTCTGCTGCGTTGTAGGGGGTTTCCACTTCCAGGCCAATGGTTGGCAGCTTGGAAAAGTCGATTTCGACCGGGTCTCCAGAGCCCGCCTGTATCTCGCCGCTTTGGTCTTCCAGGTTCATCACGCCCAGAAACACTTGCACCCGGTCTTCATCTTTCTCCCGCCCCGCTGCACTGGTGCAACTGGCGTGAAGGGTCAGCGCGGCGAGGGCCAGCAGGGGACCAGCAATCTTCATCGTAGGGCTCTCGGTGAAAGAATCGGTGCGGTTGGTGGGACCGATTGTAATTCGGGGTTACCTGCTATGGCCACAGTTGCGGCACAATGAATGACAACAGGGGCGCGGCGTGCGTGGGTGCAGAGTCGGCAGCGCTGAGCTTAGGACGCTGGCATCCGGGCCGGGGGCCGGTTAGGCTTACACAACTCGCGCTGTGTTTGGAGCCGCATAGGCCAGGACAAGAAAATAAGAACTAGCATTTGCTGCCCGCTTGAATCGGCGGACAAGGCACATCGCCGAATGAACAGAACACACAGCAATCGCCCGCAAGGGGTCGCAGTACCTGGCCGCAGCCTTTACAGTCATAGAAAAACTGGCAGGCATCCGTCGGCATCGCCTCTTTTTCGGCGTGGCCACAGTCGGGGCAGGTCAGGGTCGAGTACGGTTCAATTTTCGTTTCCATGTCTTCTACCCTAATACCTGTAGTTACTACAGAATCAAGGGGTTTCTTGATGTTCTCAATGGACGAGATACGCCAACTCCTGTCGCTCGTCGATGGCGAGCATGTGTCCTGCGAGCGCATAAAAACACTCGTGCTGGATTACCTGCGGGATGCTCGAGCGAAAATTGCCGATATTCGATAGATGGAACGCATGCTGCGGAAGCTTTCGGATCGGTGTTCGGGTGGAGATGTGCCGTTGTGTCGAATTATCGAAGCGCTTCCATCTCAACCGACCACTTTGCGGCCCAGTCGTTGAGGTTCAATAGCTGTGCCCCCAGTTCCGACCCAAGCTGGGTATAGCCATACCCCAGCCCATTGTGGTCGATGATCATCGCTGTCTTGAGCTCCTTGAGGCGCCGATTGAGCACCGAAGGGGAAATATCGTCACAGCGAGCCTGCAGTGCCCGAAAGGAAAGCCGCTGATCGCGAAGCTCCCAAAGGACGCGTAGAGTCCACTTTCTTCCCAGAAGCGCTAGTAGCCACATGACTGGCTGCGTGCTCCGGACTGGGCTGACGGATCGCTTGCTTTTGTCCGGCATGGGAGTACTCCTTTGTTGACGCTACCAAAATAGTAGCATAAGATGCGCTATCTTTTTAGTAGCGCACGTCCAGGTAAAGGAGAATATTGCATGAGGCAGGCTTTGACCCCGATAAATGAACCTTTCTCGGCCGAAGTAGCTGAGATCTTCAAGGAATACCCGCAACAAGATGGATACATTCTTCAGTTGTTCCGGGTTTTCGCAAACAGCCTGCGCTTCCTGAAGAAAGGCACCGTTAATCTGCTAGACCGCGACGGTCCGTTATCGCTACGGGAGAGGGAGCTAGTGATTCTACGGGTCTGCGCCAACAACAATTGCGAATACGAGTGGGGAGTTCACGTGGCCGTCTTTGCCGCCAAGGCTGGAATCAGTGCCGATCAGATTGCCGCGACCTGCTCGAAAAATCATGAGGCAGAATGCTGGAATATCGGGGACGCACTCCTGATCCGGGTTGTGGATGAACTCAGTACTTCAGCCCGGCTGAGCCCGGAGACAAAAAGCCAGTTCGAGACATTCTGGGATCTGGAGCAACAACTCGAAATTCTTGCACTCGCAGGCAACTACCACACCATTAGCTTTGTTGCGAATGTTGCGGGAATTGAGGGAGAAGGATTTGGCGCGAGGTTTCCGTCTGATTAGCACAGTTACAGCTAGGCGTTTGCCCTCTCTCCCATAGGCGCTTCTTGAACTACTGAGACTATCGGTGGCGCGGCATTCCGACCATGTTGGCCGTTCCATGTCGGCACCGATCGGGATTATTTTGAAGCGATTTTTGAGAGTGTTTTGGAAATGGTGCCCAGGGGCGGAATCGAACCACCGACACGAGGATTTTCAGTCCACTGCTCTACCGACTGAGCTACCTGGGCGTGTACTGCGGACCCCGCTGAATGCGGGAGGCGCGTATTAAACCCGCTCGCGCAAACGGAGTCAA
>JAPUKZ010000063.1 GCA_027295405.1 Gammaproteobacteria bacterium | reverse complement strand
CGGCGGATTCAGCGGAAGACCGGTATTCGATTTTCAGGCGATCAAACAGCGAATTCAGCGTGAAATGGCTGGGTTCGGGATGTATGCCACCGCTGTCCAGCCGCGAGATATCCAGCAGGGTATTCAGGAGATTGTTCAAGGTCTCCACGGCCAGTTGCACGCCTTCAAAACACTCGGTGTTGCGCTCCGACAGCTGCCCGCTTTCAAGTGATTCCAGATAGAGTACAGCTGCGTTTAAGGGCTGCCGCAGATCATGGCTGGCCGCGGCCACAAACCTGGTCTTGCTCTGGGTTGCGAGTTCCGCTTCCTGCTTCGCCTTTAACAGCGCCGCTTCTATCTTCTTTCTGGTCTTGAGTTCCTTGCGCAGCCGTTCGTTCAGTTTGGACAGCTCGGAAGTCCGTTCGGTAATGGACTTTTCGAGATTTATTGCCGTCTGGAAGATGGCGAAAGCGTTACCTTCCTGGTTGATCGTCTGTTCGGCCCGATCCATCAGAATCTCGTTGGTCTTGCGCAAGCTGCGAATTTCCTCCTGCAACTGCTCTATAGTTGCCTGATCATCAGCGGGGTCACGGTCTGCAGATTGCGCCATAGGCTTAGCGGGAAAAAGCGATGCAATTAAAGGAATTGTTCATGTTGACCGTGTTGGATTGCTCCCCCATCGAGCAAAACCCCACCACCTTGTTGGCACACAGTAATGCGTTGACCGGCACTTGCAGAGAATTCTGCTGCACCTCCACCTTGCGGGCTGCACATTCGAACGCCAACACCAGATCCGGTGGGCCTATGTCTGCTTGAATTGTACTGAAAAGCCGCGCCAGACTTTCCACGATATCGGATGGTCGGGCCACCCGAAATACTATCCCCTCATCGATGGCACAGGCACAGCGAATTGAGCCGTCCTCCAGTATCTGGGAAAAACCGCGCACGTACTCCTTGCCCCCTACCGTGATGATAATGGGGTGTGCAGACAAGCTGTCCACATCAATCTGCTCGGGAGGGATGCCGCACAGACGGGCATATTCTGCAGCGGCGCTGGCACCGTTGATTTCATGCACCAGTCGCTTGCTGGGTGAGGCTGCGGTAATCACCCCGCGGGTGTCCGAGGTGACGAAGTGATGACTGATGTAATGCTGAAACTTCAGATCTGTATGCACCAGTAAAAACACCGCCGCATCCTCAACGAATTCGCCAGCGTGGTAGACCGGTGTGCTTTCAATGCGAAAGTTGTCTCCAGCGGAACCACCAATGAGATCAATGTTTCCCAATTCACTGCCAATGGATGCTGCTATCAACTCCTCTGCTTCACTGATGCTGTCTATGAGCATCAGGGCAAAGGTATTGCCCGGGTTGGACTGTGGCGCCTTCTCGCGCAGCTCCCACAGGGAGGACAACACCAGGTCGCGCGCCTGCTGGAGACCGAACTCACTGAGTTTCGAAATTTTCCGGCACACAGCCGTAAAGTGCCTCTTGCTGAAGCTGACTCCGGTTATGGAGTCTTCCCGGTAGCCCGCCGGCGTGATCTCACCGGAGGTCGTACAACCCGCGAGCATGCTTGCGCCAAAACCCTGCGCCAGCGCGTCCGCCAGCGCGGGGCGGGGGTAATCCGGGTTACAGAAAAACAGACTGAATTCCGTGTCAACATCACACAGTGCCAACGCCAATTCCGCCGCCGCCTGCTGCGGATCGGGGGCCGTTGAATAGCTGCTTTTGATGGCCGTCGACGCCGCGATCGCGGATCTCATCCAGTGCGTCCGGTGAGTGTGGGAACCCGGCTGTTATAGCAGATGGCGCTACCCACTAGCAAGCAGTGAGCCCCCGCGCGGGGTTGCGTGCTTGTGCCGGGTTTACAAAGCCACACACACTGCCTGGGTTTCTGTGAAAGCAGTAACCGCGTCCACGCCGTTTTCACGCCCCCAGCCCGACTGCTTGAAGCCGCCGAAGGGAAGCGCCGCATCGATAATATTGTGGCAATTCACCCATACCGTACCGGCACGGAGTTTCGGTGCCAGGGTGTGTATGGTGGCGACATCGCGGGACCAGATGCTGGCGCTCAGACCGTAGTCGCTGTTATTGGCCTCCGCCAACACCTCATCCAGGTCGCTGTAGGGCATGGCCACTAACACCGGCCCAAATATTTCTTCGCTGACAATCCGCATATCTGGCCGGGTGTTGACGAATACCGTCGGATTTACAAAGTAACCTCCGCCCTGCGGCACGGTGCCACCGGCCACCACCTCTGCACCCTGCTCTTTACCCGATTCGATATAAGAGTGCACCCGTTCTTGCTGAACCCTGGACACCATGGGTCCTATCTCTGTCAGGGGATCCAACCCAGGCCCCACCTTCATGGCTTTGGCAATTTCCGCCACGCCGGCAATCACCTGATCAAAGCAGGACTTGTGCACGTACAGCCGTGAGCCGGCACAGCAGGTCTGCCCGTGATTGAAAAATATCGCGCTGGCCGCTCCCGGAATCGCGATGTCCATATCAGCATCCGGCAGTACGATCGCGGGTGACTTTCCACCCAGTTCCAGGGTTACCTTCTTCAGGTTTCCGGTAGCGGCCTGCAGGATCAGCCGGCCCACCTCAGTGGAGCCGGTAAACGTCACCTTGTCCACTCCCGGATGGCTGGCAAGCGCCGCACCGGCGGTATGCCCAAAACCGGTAACCACGTTGAGAACACCGGTGGGAAAGCCTGCTTCCTCTGCCAGCTGCGCGAGATACAGCGCGGTAAGCGGTGTTTCTTCCGCCGGCTTCAGCACCACGGTACAACCCGCAGCCAGCGCCGGCGCGAGTTTCCAGGCCGCCAGTAGGGTCGGGAAGTTCCAGGGAATGATCGCGCCTACCACACCGACCGGCACGTGGTTGGTGTAAGCAAAGAACTTGCCGTCCGGCATAAATGGCACCGACGGCTTCAGCGTGCTGCCCTGTAACTTTGACGGGATCCCCGCCATAAAACGGAAGCAGTCTATGGCGCAGGGAATATCCACGCCACCAGCAATCCCCACTGTCTTGCCATTGTCAATGGAATCCAGCTCGGCGAGAATATCGGTGCGTTCTTCCATCAAATCCGCCAGGCGATGCAGCAGGCGCTCGCGCAGTGCCGGCTTCATATCCTGCCAGGCGCGGTTTTCGAACGCCCGCCGGGCGGCATCCACCGCCCGGTTAATGTCGGCGGCCTCGCCTTCGGCAGCCCGACTGACCTGCTCTCCTGTAGCCGGGTCAAGCACGGCAAAACTCTTGCCAGTTTCGGCCGCCACCCACTCGCCATCAATGTACAGGCGATGTTCCTGCGCCAGGAATTCGCGGGTGGCTGGTCGGGTCGTACTCAGGTCATTCATGGCGATAGTCATTTCACAATCCTCGCGTGCTCACAACAGTGCAATCACTATCCCATGTTTAGCGGCGTGGAAAAATTGTACCGATGGTTGTTATACCAAGGTGGAGGAAATCCAGCGGTATAATACTTTGGTAGGTATTAATGCTGCTTTTGACCAATTGCCAGGCTTTCCGCCCGTGAAGTAGGCTATGCTCTATGTGGTCGGACATAGTGCTGACCATTAGCCCAACGGGATAAAAATCACATAACCACAAAGTGGGAGACCCAGCGCGATGTACAACTTGAAACCTAAACTGCTCGCCTCCGCAGTAGCATTGGCCCTACTGCCTGTTACAGTGCAATCGGCAGTCCTCGAAGAAGTCATGGTGACCGCGCAGAAGCGCGAGCAAAGTGTGCAGGATGTAGGGATTTCAATCACTGCATTCACCGGTGACCAGTTGGAACAGCTCGGACTGACCAACGCCCAGCAAGTTACGGCGATGGCGCCGGGGGTTCATACCATTCAGCCCAACGGTGAGGCCAACTACGCGATCGCCATGCGCGGCGTGGCCAGCAGCGACTTTACCACCAACGTGGAAAGCCCGGTGGCGCTGTATGTGGACGAGGTGTATATCAGCCAGATGTCCGGCGCCGGCTTCATGCTGTGGGATATGGAACGGGTGGAGATATTGCGCGGGCCCCAGGGTACGCTGTTTGGCCGCAACGCGACCGGCGGCCTGGTGCATTACATTACCAAGAAGCCCACCGAGGAGCTGGACGGTTTCATCAAGGGCACTGTGGGAGATTACGACCAGTACCGGGTGGAAGGTGCTATCGGGGGCGGCAATGACAAAGTAGCGGCAAGATTATCAGCCTCCTACCATGAGAACGATGGCTACATCGAAAACCGTCTAGACCCGGGCACCGACCTGAACAACGCCGATGATACAACCTGGCGTTTGCAGGTACTGTTCACCCCCACCGATGACATAGAACTTCTGCTAAACGCACGCGGTTCGGAGCAGGATATTGATACTGGCTTCTTCGAAAACGTTTCCTCGGTGGAATCAGGGAAGTTGACACCCGACGTGTTCAATCCGGTTCTCGAATACCTCGATAATGACGGCGATGTCTATGCCGGCGACTACGACGACCCGGGCTACAATGACCTGGAGACCGAGGGTTATACCGCCACCCTGAAATGGGACTTTGACGCTTTCACGCTGACCTCAATCACGGATTTTTCCACCGTTGAACGCAAGTACATTGAGGATTCTGATGCCTCACCGGTACCGTTCTTCAATTTCTTTCTGAATACCGATTCCGAGCAGTTTTCCCAGGAAATCCGTGTTGACGGTGACACCGATACCATGAAGTGGGTAGCCGGACTCTACTACATGGATCTGGATATCAATGATTCCAATGGTGCCATCACAGATCCGTTCATCGGCCCGGCGCCCACACCCGGTGCCGAAGCGGGACTCAACAATCCCTACACCTCCGAGTTGGAATCCATCTCCCTGTTCGGCCAGCTTGAATTTGCGCTGACCGACACGGTAAACCTGATCGTGGGTGCCAGGTACATCAAGGACGAAAAGGATTTCACTTACACGATCAACTTTGTGGAGTTTCTTGACCCGGAAGCCAAGGATTTCGACGCACCGGACAATATCGCGCTACTGGCAGAATTTGCCTCTTATGTTGGCAGCCGGGAGGACGAGGACTGGTCCGGGCGCCTGCAGCTTGACTGGTCGCCCAGCGACGACATGATGGTCTACGCCAGTTGGAACCGGGGTGTAAGGGGGGGCGGCTACAACGCGCCAATTTTCCCCGTGAACCCTCCCCTGGATTACAACGACGAGACCATGAGCTACGATCCGGAAACCCTGGACGCGTTTGAGATCGGCTTTAAGGGCTCGTATTTCGGTGGCCTGATGCGCTTGAACGGGGCGGCGTATTACTACGATTACGCCGATTACCAGGCGTTCTTTATCACTGGTATCGATACCATCACCTTCAATACCGATGCGGAAAGCACCGGCTTTGAACTGGAACTGATGTCCAGCCCCGTCGATGGACTGGATATACTGCTGGGTGTGGCCTACAACGATATTGAGGTTGACCTGCCCGGCGGCAAGGTCCCTTCGGTTCAGTCACCGGAGTGGAACCTGAACGCCCTGCTTCGCTACGAGTGGCCGATGCTGGGCGGGAGTATGGCCGCGCAAGGTGACGTGGTTTACCGAGACGAGCATTTCTTTGCCCTCACCGGGCTGGAGACTGTTGAAGAGGATGGCTACCACCTTGCCAACGTGTCACTCACCTATACCACTGAAAACGAGAACTGGCAGTTGATGGGTTTCGTCAACAACGTGACCGACGAAGAATACATCGTACAGACTTTCGACCTCTCCGGACTGGACGTGTTCGGATTCACAGAGCAGTATTACGGCCGGCCGCGCTGGTGGGGTGTTTCCCTGAAGTACAGCTTTTAGGTGAGCGGTAACCGGGGGCCTGGCAGTCAGCCTCACCCCCGGCACTTTTCGCTACGCCGCACCGTGCACCTGCACCACACCGGCCGCTAGTACTTTCTACCCTCGAGAATTCCAGTTCTCCCCGAGCACGGTCAACCATCTTTTACTGGGGGACATCAGTTATTGCCCATCATCATTTTTATCAGATCCGACTGATAAATCGATTTCTCAGGCACGGGAAATCCCCCACGATGCAAGTCGTCCTTACTCACACCTGACAACTGATCTATAACATAAGCGTGGGCGCGGGCGAGCTTTTCCATCTGCTTGAAGTTGACTCCACCTCGATCAACATCAGCCGTGGAATGATAAAACTTACCGGTTTGTATCCAGCCGCTGGAAATGGCTCCCAGGTCATTAAAGGGTGGATGGAACGCGGCCTCATCCGCGGCAGGATCAACATAGACGAAATCTCCCGTAGGGATGGCGTAGTGGTGTATGGCCTGCTTGAAAATATCGATCAGTACCGGGCTGCGATTACTCACTAATAGCATCAATGGGTCGGTCACGTTGGACGACCCGACGAATATGCCCTCATCCAACGGCCTGATCATGCCCAGATGTTCCGGGCGCAACACCAGCAGCAGCTGTTCCTGCATCATCTTTTTATGTTTTTCGATAAAAGGCAGCGTGCCGCCAACACCCGGTACCTCATGGTCACCTTCAAACAGAAAAATAATTCCGTGGTGGCGTTCGGCAAAACGAATCTGCGCGTAGTGTTTGGCCAGGGCAAGGTTGAGAGCTACTGCAGCGCCATTGTCGTGAATCCCATGAAAATACCCATCCACATGAGTGGGGATAACAATATAGTCACCTCACACATGAGCCGCCCTTTCGCCAGTAATTTTCTGCCTGTAATCCGCTGGCTTAAAAAACGATACCGTTTCAAGCATCTCGACCAGCGCCTGCGGAGAAGTGGCCAGGGCTTGTTTATTCTCTGAGCCGCTACCTTCCGCCAAACTACCGACGGCTCCCATTACGGACCCTGCACATAGCAGGATTGAAATTATCGCTTTAGACATTACATTCGCCCCTATCATCGGATATTCCCTGCTTCTCCGCCACCGGATCGCCCTCCTTGCTGCGTCGTATCACCGCCGTTTTTATCATTTGCAACGGCGTGGAGGGAAACATCGGATGATCCGAATGCAGACTCGGCTTGAGTCCGGCGGCTAATGCGGACTGCACTGGCAACAGGCGCCCACCAGCATGGTGGCGCTGTAGGGAGAGCCGTCATACCAGATTTTCATGCCCTTGTAGCGAAAGTAGTCATGACCGGCACCAGGCTGCAACTTCCGAAGCTGATCCCGT
>JAPUKZ010000062.1 GCA_027295405.1 Gammaproteobacteria bacterium | reverse complement strand
CCCGAATCGCCTGCAGACTTGCTCGAGCATGAATGTATCGTCGAGGCCTTTAACCCACACCGCTATAACGTCTGGCAATTTCCAGAGGGCAGTCAGCAACGGGAAGTGACTGTTCACGGCCGTTATGTCACTGACTCTACCTTCATGGCGCAACGCCTGGTGGAGCAGGGTCTCGGCATTTCCATGCTGCCCGACTATATCTGCCGGGAGGGACTGGCGGCGGGCCGGCTCAAAAAACTGTTCAATGGCCGCTACGAGATAAGCCACAATGTTTATGTTCTCTACCCGTCGCGGCGCTACGTCCCCTCCAAAGTCAAAGCCTTCCTGGCCTTTCTGGAGCAGCATTTTCCCAAACAACTGTAGTGACCCACGGATTATCCCATTAATTGAAATAATCTATTGCCCCGGCGCGTATTTATCCTGCGCCGCAGATCACTATACTGGCCTCAACGCTTACTTCCTTACCGGAGCCCCGATATGACCCAGCACCAATACGCCGACGTGCAGTGGCGCGCCGCGCATGCCCATGCCAATGCCCTGCCTTCACCGGAGTTTCCCTATGAGAGCAAATACGTGGAGGTCGGTGGCCACCAAATGCATTACGTGGAGAGCGGCGACCTGAGCGGTGATCCCATTGTCTTCATTCACGGCGCACCAACCTCCGTTTACCTGTGGCGCAATGTCATGCCCTGGGTGGAAGATCTGGGCCGTTGTATTGCCTTCGACCTGATGGGCTTCGGCAAATCCGACCAGCCTGACATCGAATACGGCTATTTTAAACACGTGGAATTTGTGCGCGAGTTCATCGAAGCGCTGGACCTGAAAAACATCACCTTCGTTATCCACGACTGGGGCTTCAATTACGCCATGGAGTACGTGGTGGATCACCCGGAAAACGTGAAAGGCGTCTGTTACTCGGAAGCCCTGATGGCTCCTCGCTACCCTATCGATGACACCGAGGCCTATGGCAAGGAGTGTCCGGGCGTACTCGAGATGTACCGCACCATGGCTTCGGAAGCCGGAGAAGACATCGCCATCACCCAGAATCTGTTCATAGAGCGGGTGATGCAAGAACATATCTACCGCTTGATGACCCAGCGCGAAATGATGAATTACCGCGAGCCCTTCTTCGATGTGTCCAGGCGCGGCCCGATCCTGCAAATGCCCCGCGACGTACCGCTGGATGGCGCACCGGTAGATATTCGTGCCTCCTACCAGAAGTACAACGACTGGTTCGTCACCAAGCAGGACATCCCGACCTTGCACGTGTACGCGACCCCGGGGGCGGTCAACACGCCGGAAGACGCCAGCTGGATGTGTGACAACATCGATAACCACGAAAGCGCCTGGATTGGCACCGGCATCCACTACATCCAGGAAGATAACCCGGAAGGCTATGGCCGTGCGCTGCACGACTGGATGCGCCGCAATGTCACCCCTCGATAGTCCGGGGATTATCCCATTTTGAGCAACACCTTAATTGCGAAACCAGGTATTTATCATTTTTCTAACAATAATAAAATGTTGATTCCAGGTTGTGCCGCCAGTGTTGGCGGTTAAACACGATTTCAACAGGAGAACCACATGTCAGAGATTGAATATGATGAGGCTGCTCCCTAGCCCCAACCTTAACCAAGAGGATTTAATTATGAACCAGGAAAATATCGATTTTGTATCTGAAAACATCTACGCCAACTTCCAATCCGGCAATATAGAAGGCGTGATGGCGGTGATCGCTGATGACGTTGTATGGAACCACCACGGCCCCCGTGAGCAGATACCTTTCTCTGGCAACTGGCAGGGTAAGGCTGGCGCCGGTGAAATGCTGCAGACCTTTGCCGGCGATACCGAGACGGTAAAATTTGACGTCCAGAGCGTGTTTTCAGCGGGCGACAAAGTAGTCTTTCTCATCGATGAAAGCTGTACGGTGAAAGCGACGGGAAAAACCTACAACACGCTGGTGGCACAGATCTGGACTGTTAAGGACGGCAAGGTGGTGCAGTTTGACGAACTGTATGACAGCTGTGCTGTCGCCGCGGCCTACCAGGCCTGAAGCATCAGGCAGATTGTTCCTCCTGCTCCAAAGCGATCTGGCGCAGCCGACTCGGTGAAACCTCAAAGCGGGTTTTGAATGAGCGACTGAAATGCGCCGGATCGTTAAATCCGCGGCGAAACGCTATCTCGCTGACTCGCATGTGGTTCATGGCTGGATCAAGCAGGTCTTCCCGGGTAGCTTTCAGGCGCCGCTCCCACATCCATTTTGAGACCGCGATGCCGGCCTGATGGAATAAACTGTGCAGGTAGCGAATGGAAATGCCGTTGGCATTGGCGATTTTTTCCGGGGAAAGCTCACAGTCCATGTAGTTGGCTTCCATGAATTCCAGAATTCGGCGGAACAGAGCAGACTGTTTGGCATGCTGGTTCTCGTGCTCGAGATCGACTTCTGAGCGAAGCATGGCTGTGGTAAGCTCAAGCAGGCATTCGGCCAGCGTGTACTGTTCCGTAGCGTTCAACTTGTCAGCTTCAAATGCCAGTGATTTCAGCATTTCGTGAACAATAGTCGTGATCCCGCCCGCGGGCAGGAGCCGGGGGCGAAAATTGCGCACTTCCTGGTGTGCCAGGATGCGCTCCCGGTAGACCTGGTTGGGAATATGCAGAATCAGCCGGTGGCTTTGTTGGGTGTGGATAATGCTGTAGGGTTCGGCCGCGGACATGATGGCCAGGCTGCGGGGGTGCTGGGTAAATTCCACATCTTCCTGTGTGACCACCACCGTGCCTTCAACCTGGGCGGCCAGCAGAAAATCGTCATTGGCATCCTTGTCGATATCCTCCGT
>JAPUKZ010000061.1 GCA_027295405.1 Gammaproteobacteria bacterium | reverse complement strand
AACACACTTACCGGAAGGCCTGCCTCCCTTCGGCGGCGCAGACGTATATGGCATTGATGAAAGCAAGGGAAAGGACGACGAAACCCTGTATAAGCTCAGCTTCAATTACTCTATCGATGATGATCGCATGGTATATGCCCTGTTCAGTCAGGGCTTCAGGGTGGGCGGAGTCAATTACCAACGCGCGGTCGCCTTTGCGCCTGACATTCTCACGCCCGAATATGATGCAGATTAAATGGACAACTATGAACTCGGCATCAAGAGCACGTGGCTGGACAATCGTCTCATGATTAACGCCCAGTTTTACTTGATGGAGTGGAGGGATTATCAGGTCACTAATTATGGCGACGGTGACCTGCCGTGGTGGGTATACGGCAATGTCAACGCCGGCACTGCGGAGAGCAAAGGCGTTGAGTTCAGTATCAACTGGCAAATCACGGACAATCTACAGCTAAAAAGCTCGTTTCTTGCCGGTCATGCGCAATTCACCGAGACCGTCATTGTCGGCGAAGATGAGTATCGCGACGGCATGGACATGCCCAACTCACCGGACAGAAAAGCCTACGCCAGCTTGAACTATGACATTCCCGATGTCCTTGGAGGCGACCTGTGGCTCTGGTATGCCGTGGATTACACGTCAGAGACCTGGAACAGGGTTAATAGTATCGAGCAAAGAAACGAGGCTGGAATTTCACCATCGCGAACGATGCACAATTTCCAAGTGGGCCTCGATCTGCCTAGCAACTTGAGTTTCACCCTGCAGGTAGACAATGTGTTGGACGAGTCGAACTATAGCTGGATATCGACCTCTGGGGTGACTCGTGCGGCTTGGTTTGGTACTGAGCAAGGGCTAGGTGAAAGAAGCCTGACACGTCCCAGAACCGTGTGGTTTGTCGCGCGCAAGAATTTCTAGGGGGTAATCCTCCGGCGAGCTTGGCTACTTAAAATTATTTACTGTGGTTAAGCTCGTCACCAGTTCTGTTGTGCGCAGTACGCAGCAGGACGAAATTCAAGGTGGTGTCTACCTGGTTGACCTCGAAGCACAGTCCGTGAAGCAAAGCATTGACTTGAGTACGGCGGGCATCGACAAGCAAGGCCGTGGCTCGGACCGGGGATTACGCGGCATTGCTTTCGATGGTGAGCGCGTTTATATCGCCGCCAGTGATGAATTGTTCGCCTTTACTCCCGACTTTGAACTGATCGATTCCTGGCGCAACCCCTACCTAAAACACTGCCATGAAATAACCGTGTGGCAACGCAGCCTGTTCCTCACCTCCAGCGGCTTCGACACTATCCTCGGCTTTGATCTGGACAAGCACAGCTTCAACTGGGCAATGAATATTCAAACCAGGGGCGTGAAATTCAAGGCTGTGGGGTTTGACCCGCTGGCCGATGAAGGCCCGATGCTACTGAACAAAATGCACCTTAACAGTGTGTTCTGTAACCAACATGGCATGTACATCAGTGGGCTGGAAAGCAAGGGCATGCTGCACTTCAACGGGACCACCATCACCATGTCAGCCGAGATGCCTCCGGGCACGTACAACGCCCAGCCATTTCGTGACGGTGTGTTGTTCAACGACTCCGCCAAGGGTGTGCTGCGCTATAGCGGCCGCGGTGAGGGCGAGGAGGATCGCGCGTTTGCCGTGCCCGAATACGACCCGAAAAAATTGCTGCATATCAATGCAGAAGATGAAAAAATCGCGCGTCCCGGGTTCGCCCGGGGTTTGTGTGTCCTGTCCAACCGGCTGGTGGCCGGGGGCTCCTCACCCTCCACGGTGACGCTGTACGACCTGCCGAGTAACAAGACCCTTGGATCGATTCAGCTGAGCGCGGATGTGCGCAATGCCATCCACAGCCTCGAAGTATGGCCCTTTTAGGCTTCGACCAACGCGTCTCTATAGCCCGGCGTTACGCGATACCTCGGGCAACTCGTCAATAATATAGCCCAGTTGTTCCTGCCATAAGCCCAAGTGTTTTTCATAACGCCGCCAGGTACCCATGGCGCCGGTGTAAATCGGTTGCCGCACCTGTTCCGAGCTGGCCGTTTTCACCGCCCGATCCGTTTTATGGAAGTCCACGCAACTCTGTTCAAATGACAAACCGCAATGCTCCAGGATGCGCCGCACCTGGTTTTCCAGGTCGGTGACGACTTCCTCGTAGTGCACATCCAGGACCTTGCCCGGCAGCACTTCATGCCAGTGTTTCATCATGGCGTCGTATTGTTGGTAGTAATGGGCCAGGTCCAGCATGTCGTAGGTGAAATTTTGACCCGAGGCGAACAGTTGTTTGTATCCCCCCAGGCAGCTGTCGAAGGGATGCCGGCGGGCATTGATGACCTTGGCGTTCGGCAAAATCAAGTGCAACAAGCCCATGTGAACGAAATTGTTGGGCAATTTATCGGTGAAGAAAGGCTTGTCCGTCTGCCGATGGCGCCGGCATTCTTCGATGTATTGCTGGCCGTAGGCGTACCAGTCCTTGTCGCGCAGTTCTCGGACCGCCTCCGGGTATCGAATAGTGTCGGTGCGATACTGTCCTATCGACTCACTCAGCATTCCCAGGACCGGTAGTTCCGAGGTCCCCTCAACCTGGCTGTGGCTGGCCAGAATTTGCTCCACGAGGGTGGAACCGGAACGCGGTAACCCTACAATCAAGATTGGGTCGGGCGCCTCGTAACCGTGACCGCTACGCTCTTGCAAAAACTCACGGTTGTACACGTCTTTGAGTGCGGTATGACGCAGTTCCATTGTCACCCCTTCATGCCTCAAGGTCATCCGCTGGCGTTGATTGCCGCTATGGTAATACTGCCAGGCTTGGTCGTACTCCTTCTTGTCCTCAAAGGCTTTTCCCAGGGCGAAGCGAAAATGAATATCGGCACTTTCGTCCAGCTCATCACGCCCCACCTGCTCTAACATGGCGCTAACTTCTTCGTCTTCAAACTTGAAGACCTTAAGGTTCGCCATGCTCCAATACACTTCACCCCATTCGGGTTTGAGCTTGATTGCCTCGCGGTAGGATTTAAGCGCGCCAGCCTGGTCTCCCAGGGTTTTCAACACGTGGCCCTGACCGCTAAGTACATTGGGCATATTGGGATTGAGTGCGACAGCCCTGGCGAAAGCCTCGGCGCTTTTCTCCGGATACATGGCCATAGCATAGGCGCTGCCGAGACCACC
>JAPUKZ010000060.1 GCA_027295405.1 Gammaproteobacteria bacterium | reverse complement strand
CACACCCGAGTTGTCCCCGCATTGTCGATGTTGTCCGTGCTACTTCCCGCTGCTACACCAGTGCACGCCGCCGGCGCCGGTGCGCTGGAAGAAGTGATAGTCACGGCTCGCAAACGGGATGAGAATTTGCAGATGACGCCGATTTCCGTCACCGCCATCACCGCCACCATGATCGAAGATGCGGCACTTCCCGATTTGCGCAGTATCGAACAGCTCACCCCCGGGCTGACCATGCAGATTGCCTCCGACGGCAGCGGTTCGACGCTGGCGGCTTTTATTCGCGGGGTAGGCCAGGATGATTTTGCCATCACCGTTGACCCCGGCGTGGGCACCTATATTGACGGTGTGTACCTGGCGCGTAATATCGGCGCCAACTTCGAGTTCGCGGATATTGAGCGCATCTCGGTGTTGCGCGGGCCACAGGGTACCCTGTTCGGCCGCAACACCATCGGTGGCGCTATCAACGTGGTAACCCGGGCACCCAGCGGAGAGACCAGCTTCTCCATTGAGGGCACGGTGGGTGATTACGACCATGTAGAAGGCAGGGCCTATGTGGAGTTTCCCCTGGTAGAGAACAAACTGGCGGGCAGCTTCTCGGTGATCAGCAAAAATTCCGATGGTTGGCAAAAGCGCAGTGAAGGTGATGATGCGGGCAATTTTGATATGTGGGGGGTGCGCGCCCACCTGAATTGGACGCCGACGGATACCTTTTCCTCGCACCTGGTCGTTGATGCGGTGGAACAGGACCAGAACATCTACCCGCGAGTGCTGGCAAATTTCGACCGTAGCCAGGTGTTCCCGTTTTTTTATAACGCTTTTGTCGGTGATTGCTGTGATGCCACTACCGATATTGATCGCAGTAACGCCTCGGCTGAAACCAAAGATGAATTGGATACTTTGGGCCTGAGCTGGACCAATACCTGGAAAATGAGCAATGGCGTGACTCTCAAGTCCATTACTGGTTATCGGGAACTGGAATCGGAGGTGCTGCGCGACAGCGACAACGACCCCCAAGACTATTTCTCGGTGGGTGGTGCCTTTGACCAGGACCAGTTCAGTCAGGAGTTTATTCTCAGTGGCCTGGCCATTGACGAAAAACTGGACTGGGTCCTGGGTGCTTACTACTTCGATGAGAGCGGCACCCACGATACGCGGGTCAATGTCGCCACCGGCCTGTATGACGCTCTTGCCGCCCTGCCCCCGTTTGTTACCACACCGGATGGCGTGCCGCTGATGTTTCTGGCCCAGCCGCTGGACTTGACCCTGCGCTTTGCACGTTCTCAGGATGTCACCAATGTGGCCCTGTTTGCTCACACCAGTTACAGCGTCAGCGACAAGCTGCGGCTGATACTGGCGGGCCGCTATACGGATGAGGAAAAGGACTACGAGCTGTTTAGCTTCAAGGAAGCCAGCCAGTCACCGATATTGACGCCGGGGCCGACTGATCCCGATAGCTGTAGTGATGTCGTACCCCAGGGGGTCGGTTCCTTCTATTCCTGTAAGGACGACTGGTCTGAATTTTCCCCCAAGGTCGGCCTGGACTACCAGTGGAACGAAGAGCTTATGAGCTATTTTCACGTGTCTCGCGGTTTCCGCAGTGGAGGTTTCAACGGCAGGCCCACGGGGTCCGCCGATATTTCGGTGGTTGATCCGGAAACCCTGACCTCCTATGAACTGGGATTCAAGAGCGAGTGGATGGACAACCGGTTGCGTTTGAACGGCGCAGTTTACTACAACGAATACGAGGACCAGCAGGTACTGGTCAATCGACCTTCCAGTATTCTCGCCGGTGGCCTGGCGCTGATAGTGGACAATGCCGCCGAATCGACAATCACGGGCTTTGAGCTGGAACTGAGTGCGGTTCCCACTGAAGGCCTGACCATCAATGCGGGCCTTAGCTACGTTGATGCGGAGTTCGACGAGTTCTTCGTGCTGACCCCTGACCCCAACGACCCTACCGGACAGAACTTCATCACCGAAGATGCCAGCGATCGTCCCTTCGCGCGAGTTCCCGAGTGGCAGGGCAACCTGAGCGCCCAGTACGAGTTTGCCATTGGCTCCATTGGCAGCCTGCGCATTCGCGGTGATGTGGCCTACAAGGACGATGTGTTTTACACCAATGATCCAGCCGCGGCAACATTTGATATCCTGCACGCCGATTCCTACACGGTCTACAACGCGGGGATTACCTACATCTCTCCCAACGAAAACTGGCAGGTGTCCGCCTACGGCAGGAACCTCGGCGACGAGCGCGAGATCAACGGGGGTTTCTCCGTGGATGCCTTCGGTACCACCGACGTCAGCACCTTGCCACCGCGCATGTATTTCCTGACGGTAAAATATCGGTCTAACTAGAAGATAGGAATTCTGGGGACAGTTTACTTAATTCAAACAAGCTTCTACCCTGACAAGGATGCCTCGATTGGTTGTGCCGGTTACCCGCACCACGTGACACAGCGCGGCAATCGCCGGATGAAGACGTTCTTCAGCCAGGAGGGCTATCAGGCTTACCTTGATCTGGTGGTGGAAGCCAAAGAATACGTGGGCGTTAAGGCCTGGACCTATTGCCTGATGCTAAACCACGTTCATCTTGTTGTCGTCCCGGAAGACCAGGATAGTTTGTCACGGTTCTTTCGCTTCGTGCACCGGCGGGCAGCAAAATCTTCATAGATCGCCTGGAGGCTTGGGCCGGGAAGACGCTCGAGAGGGGCAAACCCGGACCCAAGCCGAGAATTAAGTAAACTGTCCCCGGAATTCACATGAAAAAGAAGCCTGGTTTTTTCACTTTATCGCTCTTCATCACGGGGGCTTTTTTCGATCCCCCGTTACACGCGTCCCCCGGTACATCCAATGGCCATAGCACAGTTGATGCCAAAACTGCCACCTGGACGAACACTATTGGGAACGCAGAACTTCTCACCGTCTGGAAAGATCCCCATTTCGATCCATCGGTGAAGGCTTTTTATTATGCCAGGGTAATCGAGATACCCACGCCGCGCTGGACGACATATGACGCGGCCAGGTTTGGCGAAGAGATTTCCAGGGGAGCGCCAGTCAGTCTGCAGGAGCGCGCCTATACATCTCCAATCTGGTATTCGCCAGAATCTTGAATTCCAGGAGCCACACAATGCCCACTATTTACCGCTTACTGCCTATCGCCCTGCTGTATTGCGTGTCGTCCTACGCCGTTGCTGACGGACCAACAGAGAATCCGCTGCGTAACCTGTACTTTGGTGAGACCCACGTACACACGGCATATTCACTGGATGCCTTTCTCGGGGGCACCAGGCAAACGCCTTCCGATGCGTACCGGGCTGCCAAAGGGGAGACGGTTGTGGTGAATGGACAGCCTCACCGAATGCGCCGCCCCCTGGACTTTGCCGCGGTAACAGACCATGTAGAGTATTTGGGAGAGATGTATGCGGCCTTCAATCCGGGCTCTCCCGGGCACGATAATCCCATTCTGCAGCAGCTGTTGGCCCTTACCGACCCGGAAGAGCGCCGGCGTTGGTTTATGAAATACGTGATCAGCAATAGCCGCAGCGCTACGCCGAAACGCACCGAGTTTTTCCCTGGAGAAGATGTTGTTAGAAGCGGCTGGAAAAGCGTCATAGCTGCAGCCGAACAACATTATCAACCTGGCGTGTTCTCCACCCTGATTGCCTTTGAATGGACTTTCGTTCTGAATGGCGGGAACTTGCACCGCAATATTTTATTCCGCGATAGTACCGTACCCGAGTTACCCCTGAGCCGCTACGAACTCCGCACTGAGGAACAGTTGTGGGGCTGGCTGGAACAACAGGAAAAGGCGGGGGTAAAGGCGATTGCCATACCCCACAATTCCAATGCCAGCAAGGGCATGATGTTTGCCGAAACCAACTCGGCGGGTGCACCCATCGATAAAGCATATGCCAGATTGCGGGCACATTTTGAGCGCGCCATCGAGGTGATGCAAATAAAAGGCAATTCCGAGGTTCATCGCAATTTCTGGCGTGCGGACGA
Source organism: Gammaproteobacteria bacterium (assembly GCA_027295405.1). Lineage (GTDB taxonomy): Bacteria > Pseudomonadota > Gammaproteobacteria > Pseudomonadales > Halieaceae > JAPUKZ01. The sequence goes on along the minus strand of JAPUKZ010000060.1, from coordinate 1,038 downwards.
GTTTTCCGATTACGAGAATGCCGACTCTATTGGCAAGTTCAGCGGCCGGGTTCCCGCAAAAGAAAATTATGTTCGCTATGGCGTGGTCAAGGGACTCGCCCACGAACAAACGCTGGGAGTCAATCCGTACAAGCTGGGATTCGTCGGTGGCACCGATAGCCACAACGGTATTATGGGCGACACCGATGAAGACAATTTTGTCGGTGGTCACGGACTGGAGGATGCCTCCGCCAAACGCCGCCAGACCAGCGAGGTGGGCGGCTGGATTGCCTCCAGGGAGCAGACTCCTGGCTCCCTCACGGGCGCCTGGGCCACCAGTAACACGCGCGAGGCAATCTGGGACGCCATTTACAATCGCGAGACCTTTGCCACCAGTGGTTCGCGCATTGCGGTCAGGTTATTTGGCGGCTGGAATTACGCCGCTGATCTACATACCCGCCCGGATAGGCTGGCCCAGGCGTACAGGCACGGCGTACCCATGGGTGCCGATATGAAGCCCGCAGGCAAGCGAGATGGCGCTCCACGCTTCATTGTCATGGCGAGCAAGGATGCACTGGGTGCCAACCTGGATCGTATCCAGATCATCAAGGGCTGGGTGGATGCCCAGGGCAGTACCCACGACAAGGTGTTCGATGTGGTGTGGTCCGGTGAACGCAGGCCCGGTAACGACGGCAAGCTTCCTGCGGTGGGCAATACCGTGGACCTGAGAACCGCAAGCTACCAGAACAGCATAGGTGAGGCCCAGTTGGCAACCGTGTGGCAAGATCCGGAATTTGACCCGTCTGTACAGGCTTTGTATTACGCCCGGGTCATTGAAATACCGACCCCCCGTTGGACGACATACGACTCGGTGCGCGCGGGTCTTCCCCTGCTGGATAATGTGCCAGCCACTATTGCGGAGCGGGCATGGTCCTCACCGATCTGGTATACGCCCTGATGGATAGCTGAGCTGCTATTGAAGAAACGAGACTATTGAGGCAGCAACCTCAGCCGGATACTCTTGTCCCTCCTGTAAATACAATCGTACCGTTTTTCCGG
>JAPUKZ010000006.1 GCA_027295405.1 Gammaproteobacteria bacterium | reverse complement strand
TTTGAACAACGCCACCAACAAGCAGGTGTAAGCAAAGTTGTTGTCCTGCTGGGACTGGTGATTGTGGTCGTTGCAGGGTATTTATCCGTAGGCGGCAAGAACATCAAAAAAGCCGCCACACTGGCCTCGATGGAAGTGATTGGTAATATCGCGATGCGCAGTATGCCCGACGATGCCGCCGGTGGATTTCACCGGATTCCTATCGAGGTTACGGAACTCGCGGATGGCATCTACCAGGCCACCGGCATCGCCAACACTCACATGATTACTACCTCTGAGGGCAATGTACTGTTTGATACCGGCATCGCTATTCAGACGGCCAAGCAGCTGCGGCTGCTGAAAGAAGAATCAGACGCGCCGGTGACGCATATCATTCTCAGCCACTCCCACGCCGACCATATCGGCGGTACCAGGTACTGGAAGGAGGAGGGAACCGAGGTGATTACTCATCGCGAGTTTGTAGAAGAGCAACGCTACCTGAAATCCCTGGAGAATTACCAGTGGCAGCGCAACCGCGTTTTGTTCCCGTGGATGCCGGAAACACCATCCAGCAATGCGCTGTTGGCGTATGGCGGTGTGGAGCCGAGCATTTTGGTCGACGAGCGCGATTACCGATTCACGCAGGGAGGTATAGAGTTCATCGTGCTGTCTACGCCCGGTGCCGAAGGGGCCGACAATATCTGTCTGTGGCTGCCGCAGAAAAAGATACTGTTCACGGGTGATACCTTAGGCCCGCTGTTCCCGCAGTTCCCCAATGTATTCACCATGCGCGGTGAAAAAATACGCAAGCCCATGGAATATATTCACTCGCTCAACAAGTTGATAGCGCTTGAGCCGGAGATGATTGTGCCAAGCCACCACACACCGATTAATGGCGGGGACAACATCAAAGCGGCGCTGACCAGGATGCGCGATGCCGTGCAGTATGTTCACGATGAAACCATTAAAGGCATGAACGCAGGCAAGAGCGTCTACGATTTGATGAAGGAAATCAAACTGCCACCCGAGCTGGCTCTGACCGAAGAGCACGGCAAGGTTTCCTGGGCGGTAAAAAGCATCTGGGAATACTATATGGGCTGGTTTCATTTTGACAGCACCACCGAGCTGTACCCGGTTCCGGCCCGTGAGGTATACGCCGAAGTAGCGGCGTTCGCCGGTAGTGAGAACCTGCTGGCCGCTGCCCAAAACCATTTTCAGGAGCAACAGCCCGAGAAGTCACTGCACTTTCTGGAGATGATCCTGGCAGCAGATCCCGACCATCGAGCGGCGCTGGAAACCCGGTTGGAAATCCTGCAGTTTATGCTGGAAAGGGCCATAGGAGATGATGGTGGCAATAACTACGAAAAAGACTATCTGCGCAGTCGGATCGCCATTACAGAGCAGGCATTGGTCTCCGCAGAATAGAAGCGGGATGAAACCCCAGAAGATGGGGTCAGGTCTTGAATTGTGAATTGGCCTCCTCATTTTATTCATATTCGGCCATCCGATTGACGGTATAACATGAATTTCATAGCCTATACAAAGCATCAACGACAAATCTCGGAACTTGGGAATGTTCTTCATGGATATTACCGGAGACGGTTGGGCACAGGTCATTGGCCAGACCGCTAAGAATTGAATTCGCCGGAGCGCTATACCACGTTACCTCGAGAGGAAACGGTCGGCAAAACATCTACCTGAATGATGCGGATCGTGAACGCTGGCTGTCAGTGTTCGCGGAAGTCTGCCACCGCTTCAATTGGGTGTGTTATAGCTACTGCCTGATGGGCAATCATTATCACCTGTTCATCGAAACCCCGGAGGGAAACCTCTCGCAGGGTATGCGCCACTTGAATGGAGTGTACACCCAAGACTTCAACAGATTTCATCGCAGAGTGGGTCACCTTTACCAAGGGCGATACACGGCCATTTTGGTACAAAAAGAGGCTTATCTACTGGAGCTTACCCGTTACATAGTGCTGAACCCTGTTCGCGCGAGAATGGTGCGCACTGCGCAGGAATGGCCGTGGAGTAGTTACCAAGCAACTATTGGCCTGGCACCTGTTGAGGATTGTCTGAATACGGCCTGGGTTCTTTCAGCTTTCAATGCGAAAAAGAGCCGGGCTATTCGACAATTCATCGACTTCGTCTCCCGGGGGAAAGGCCAGCCATCGGTATGGCACGCCCTGAAGAACCAGATTTACCTGGGAGACGAACAATTCGTTGAAGATATGCAATGCAAGATATCTGGCGACATAAACTTGGACGAGGTCCCGCGCCCGCAAAAGCGGCAGATCCCAAAGCCGATAGAAGCATACAAAAACATGATGGGTTCCCGAAACGAGGCCATCATCTCAGTGTATCAATCCGGAGGGTACAGCATGAGCGAGATCGGTGAGTACTTTGGCTTACACTATTCATCAGTGAGCAAAATCATAAAGATGGCCGGCGATTCACAATTCAAGACCTGACCCCGTTATCTTGGTTATCGAGCGCGATCGGGTTATCGTTCCGGAGCACCAGCAGGAGATTGCTGAGCAGATTGCCACGGCAAAGCTGTTTGGCTACGACGGTGGACATGCCTGTTGTACGGACCCATTGTACGGCGAAGCCCCCGCCGAGGCCTGCCTGGATGTGGCCAGGCGTTTATAAGGAATGAGAGGAGAACTACCCATGCAATTTAACCTTGCAGATTTGTTTGAAAGCATCGTCGATGCCTGTCCGGACAATCCGGCTCTCGTATGCGAGCAGCGGCGCCTGACCTATGCCCAGTTGGACGAACGCGCTAACAGACTGGCTAACTACTGGCAGTCTCTGGGTATTGGCAAGGACGACCACGTCGGTTTGCAGTTGTGCAACGGTAGTGAATACATCGAAGGCATGTTGGCCGCTTATAAGATTCGAGCGGTACCGATTAACATCAATTACAACTATGTCGAAGCTGAGCTGGCCTACATCTATGACAATGCGGACCTGGTCGGACTGGTTTGCCACCGCCAGTTCTTAGCGCGAGCTGCAAGCGCGGCAGCCGACCAGTCCAGGCTCACCAGCATGCTCTACGTCGAGGATGGCTCTGATATTGAAGTGCCGGCAAACTGCGCTGCTTATGAGGCGGCCCTGAGTGAAGCATCGCCGGAAAGGAATTTTGGCGAGCGCAGCCAGGATGACTTGTACATCGTCTATACCGGCGGGACCACCGGTATGCCCAAGGGCGTGATGTGGCGCCACATTGACATTTTCTTTTCAGCCATGGGCGGGGGCGATCCTGACAATTCAAAAGGGCCGATCAAATCACCGGAAGAATTGGTAGAAAGGATTCCTCCGATGGAGATGGCGTCATTGCCAGTGCCGCCATTTATGCACGCGGCAGCACAGTGGCTGGCAATGAACACGCTGTTTTCCGGGGGTAAACTGGTAATTCCTGCCAGTGGTGCATTCAATGCCAAACAAATTTTGCAAGCGGTAGGTGACGAGAAAGTAATATTGATAGTCATTGTCGGTGACGCCATGGCCATTCCCCTGTGCGACGAACTGGAAGCGAATCCTGAAAAGTACGACACCTCATCGCTGTTTGCCATAGCGTCCGGAGGAGCCCTGTTTTCACCGACCATCAAAAATCGGGTACTGCAGTTACTCCCTGGCCGGATGATAATCGACGGCCTGGGTTCTTCAGAGACTGGCGCAATGGGTAACAAAATCAGTGCAGAAAGTGGCGATTCTGACCAGCCCAGGTTTATGGTCGGCGAGTACATGATTGTGTTGGATGATAATAACCAGCCCGTTCAAGCTGGCTCCGGCGTCATCGGCCGCCTGGCCAAGAAAGGTCATGTACCGCTGGGTTACTACAAGGCACCCGAGAAGTCCGCCGAAACTTTCGTAGAGATTAACGGTGAGCGTTGGGCTATTCCGGGTGACATGGCCTCGGTTGAAGACGACGGCACTATCTTGCTGCATGGTCGAGGCTCAACCAGCATCAATACGGGGGGTGAGAAGGTATTCCCGGAGGAGGTTGAGGCAGCGCTGAAGGGCCACCCGGATATCAGCGATACCCTGGTGGTGGGTATCCCCGACGAACGCTGGGGCCAGATTGTCGTTGCCCTGTATCAGAGTAGCAGTGGCGAAGAACTGGATCTGGAGCAGGTAAGGGATTTTTGTCGCGGTACCATCGCCGGGTACAAGGCGCCGCGAGCTCTGGTGAAGGTAGACCAGATCAAGCGCACACCCGCAGCCAAAGCAGACTATGTCTGGGCCAAGGCGGAAGCGCTCGCTCAATTGGGCTCAGAGGCTCCCTGATTAGCGAGCCTTTGCCTCGCCTGATTAACCAACAGCATAAACAGAAGGAACAACATGAAAGCCAGCAGTTATCTTCAGTATTTCGACGGTGTCGAACTCGCTGTCCGCCGACAGCCTGGCGCACTCGCCGCACGCAAGTCCGTATTTATCGACGCCAGGCCTGGATGTCCGGTGCGTTTGGAGCGACCCCGTATCGCGTTCTGGATTACCTTCCCGTTAACACTGGCGAAGATGCAAGGCGGCGCTTGTCCGTGACCACGGCCAGGGAGCTGGCGCTGGCTAACCCGCTGCATGTTCAGGCGGCTCTGCAAGGCGCTGCTCTGTCTGATCTTCCCAGAAAAAGCAGGCTGGCAAAACTCAATATTCCGACGATCATTTTTGCCTGGCGGAATGATAAGACGCACCCCGAATCCACGGCGAAAATCCTGGCGGATACGCTGCCCAATGTCCATTCGCTGAATATCACCGACGCAGATGACACCGGCCAATGGGTCTCAATAGCCTGCCAGTTCCTGGACCAGCTGAGCGCTGAAAATCGTCGAAAATCGGCTGCTTGAGCCCTCTCGTGTTGAAATCGGACAGCCAATGAGCCCTTGTGATTACACCATATACGCGCCTGAACAGCTGGGGTTGGATAGTGGTCGCATCGACGAGTTGGTAGAGCGCGCCAGGCAGGGCGTCGAGAAAGGTCCGTTGCCCTCGGTGCAGATCGCCTTGGCAAAGGACGGCAAGCTCGTCCTGTTTTCCACACTGGGAGATGCAGACAACAGCCAGCGTTACAATATTTTGTCTTGTACCAAACCCCTGGTCGCCTCGGCCGTCTGGCTATTGATGGCCGCGGGCGAGGTCGACATCAGCCAGCGGGTCTGCGAGTTCATCCCGGGCTTTGCCGGCAATGGCAAAGAAGCAGTAACCGTAGAACAGCTGCTCTGCCATACAGCGGGTATTCCACAGGCGCCTCTGGGGCCACCGACCTGGTATAACCGGGATGCCCGTCTGGAAAAAATGGCGAGCTGGCGTTTGAATTGGGAACCTGGCACGCGGATGGAATACCATCCCACCTCAGCTCACTGGGTGCTGGCAGAACTTATCCAACGGATTACCGGGGTCGATTACCGCCGCTATATTGACCTGGCGGTCCTTTCACCGCTGGGCCTGACGGGCTTTCAGCTGGGTGTGCCACCCGCAGAGCAAGCAGATATTGCTACTCTGTACTCGGTAGGCGCCCCCCCCAGTGCTGAGGAACTGGAGCAGATATTCGGCGTTGCTATGGAGTGGCCCGAGGTGTCAGAGGAAGCTCTGCTGCGCTTTAATGAAGCGGAGACACGTACCCTCGGGGTTCCCGGTGCCGGCGCAGTGGCAAGCGCCGCCAGCGTCGCGCTTTTTTACCAGTGTTTGTTACATAACCCTGGGGAATTGTGGGACCCCCTAATTCTTAGTGATGCCACCGGCACCATCCGCGTGAATTTCGCAGATCCCGCCACGGGTATTGCGGCCAACCGCGGCTTGGGCGTGGTTATTGCCGGAGATGACGGGTTGGCTGCGCGACGGGGCATGGGTAAAACCGCTTCCGCCAGAAGTTTCGGTCACCCCGGAGCTGGCGGCCAGGTCGCCTGGGCGGACCCCGTGAGCGGTATTTCCTTCTGCATGCTCACCAATGGCCTGGATGCCAATCCGATTCGCGCGGCTCGATTTGGCGCCGCACTCAGCAGCCGCGCCGCCGACGCCACTGGAACATAAATATAGGCTTGGGGACAGATTTAAATCTGTCCCCTAAGATGCCTCGTCTATTTGTGCGCGATAGTACTCAATACATTCCGCCATACAGACTGCAACTGATTTAACAGCTTGGTAGCCAAAATCCCGTTTTGCCGCGTCCGAGTAAACAACGTGGGAAATAGTCAGCTTGTTCAGCTCATGGGGTGAGAATAATGGCTCGGGGATACCGATTTTAAAGTGCAGCCACTCCCAGGCTGTCATAAGAACCCGTAGCGGCGCCGCCGGAAGATTGGCCCTGGGCACTTGATATCCCAGCCCTTCAAACAGCGGCCGTACAAAATCAAACATATGGGCGGGCTCGCCATCGGAAATAAAGTAGGCGCTGCCGCAGACCGGGCTTTCAGGCGCCATGGCTCCCGCAGCCAATAAATGACCGTGCACCAGGTTGTCGATATTGACATGATCGTGCTGCCCGCCCTGGCCGCCAATGCGGGCAACCATTTTCCCCGCTCTCAGTTGCTCCACCAACATATCCAGCATCAGGCTACCACCGGGACCCCAAATACCGTCTGGGCGAATAGCGCAGGTTAACAAGCCGTTTGGATTATTGGCCGCCAGTACCGCCCGTTCCGCTTCGATTTTGGTTTCGGTGTATACGCAGGTAAAACGGGTTGCGTAGGGTGTGTTCTCATCCACATGAAGGTCTTCTTCACTGTTAAAGCAGACATCAACCGAGCTGGTATGAATCAGTTTTTTGACGCCCTGCTCTTGACAGGCCTTGATGATGTTGCGCGTGCCGCTAACGTTAATCGCATAAGCCTGATCCCGGTAGTTTGTGCTGACACCACTGCCGCCCAGGGTGGCAATAAGAGCCGCGGTATGGAATACCGTGTCTACACCGGTGCAAGTCTGCGCCATTTGTTCTGCATTCTGAATGTCGCCACTGATGCACTCCAGGTTCTGGTGCTTCAGGTCCAGCGGCGTATTACGCACCAGCGCGCGGACTTCATAGCCGCGTTCCAGCAACGCCCTGACCAGGTGGCTACCGGTAAAGCCGGCAGCGCCGGTGACCAGGCAGAGTCCCAGGCTGTTTTTTGACGGTTTCTCCGAACCCGTATCCATAGGTTGTCCTCAACTGTCGGGGGAAGAATGTTAGCGACTGCTCTACTTAGCTGAAAGTATCTTTTTCATCAATGCATCCGCCCAGCGGGTGGGTAAATATTCCAGCAGGCTCCGCGCAAGGTCGGGCTTTACCGAATAGGCGGGCTTTGGCGATGCCACGGTTAATGCATCATGTATAGTCGCTGCGAGCTCGGCAGGGGCATGCCCCTTGGTACTTTCCTGCACGGCTATACCCTTCATCCGGGTAAGAACTTCCTTAAAGTCCCGGGATGCCTCAATCGCCTTGCTGAAGTTGCCGTCAATACTTCCTACCATTTCCGTTTTAAAGGGACCCGGTTGAATTTTTATAACATGAATATCCAGCAGTGCCAGTTCACGACGCAGAGAATCCGTATACGCTTCGATACAGTGCTTGCTCGAGGCATAGGCACCATTGAAAGGTGCGCCACTTTGCCAACCGGTTTCGGAGCTGATATTGACGATACGCCCCTGCCGCGCTTTGATCATGGGAAAGAACACCTGGTTGACGCGAAATGTTCCCATCACATTGACGTCCAGTACCCGCTGCATAGTGGCTTCTTCAATCTCTACCATCGAGCCTACGGCCAGGATCCCAGCGAAGTTTACGATGGCATCCAGACCATCAACGCTTTCCCGTACCGTTGCCAGTGCCGCTTCTACAGTTACTGTATCCGTTACATCAATATAAACCGGTGTGATGTTCTGTTCCCCTCCATTTTGGCCAGAGCGGTTCTATCAAAATCTGCAGCAAACACATGCCAGTCCCGTTCAATCAGATACTGGCTTGTTGCACTGCCCAGACCACCAGACGCGCCGGTAATCAATGCGGTTTTCTTCATCATCAGGGTTATCTCCTTTGGGTGATTGGGAATCGGTCTACTAGACAGGTTTGTGATCCAGATAGTAATCGACAGCCTGTTGGATAGATTGCTCAATCGGGTCAGGTGTCCAACCCAGCTCTGTTTTCGCCTTACTACAGTCTATGTCGGGGAGCAATCTTGAACACTTTATGGAAGAAACCGTCACCTGGCTCTCCCGATTCACAAGGCGACAAACCAGTTCCGAAATAAAAGCCGCACCGTACAGCACGGCAATGGGCAGCTTGATTTTGGGTGGCTTCACCCCCGCCGCATGGGCTGCCAGGGCAAACATTTCCTGAAAACTGAGCCAGCGCTCGGCAAAAGCATAGCGTTCACCGACGCGCCCGTTTTTCTCTGCCAAAATCATCCCTCTTGCTGCGTCTTTAATGCCAAGGCTGGGGCCGCCGCCTTCCCAGAACAGAGGCATGCGCCCCAATGCCACATTTTTAACCAGGTTACCGTGCGGTGTTAGCCCCACATCATCCGGCCCGTAGGTGTTACCGATACAGCAAGCGACACCCGGCAGACCCTTGTCGCGGCAGTATTCCATAAACAGGTTTTCGGCAACGACGCGACAGCGAATATACTCCGGGGCATCTTCCCACCAGTTAAACGCATCAGTTTCCGCAGATGGGCCATCCTCACGGCGCCCGATGGTGCCAAACGTGCTGGTAAATACAAACTTCTTTATGCCGGCCCGCAAAGCCGCTTCCATCGCATTGCGTAAGCCATCTACGTTGACGCGGTACAGTGGGGCGGGGTCGCGAAGCCACGCCCGAGTATCAACCACGCAGTAAAAAACGGAGTCGCATCCCTGCATGGCCTGTTTCAGTGAGGCACTATCCAGAACGTCTCCATGGAAACGCTCGAGCTTCAGGTGATCAATGGCCGCGGTGTTGCTGGTCTGGCGCACCAGCACGCGTACGTCCCGACCATCCTCGAACAGAGTTTTGGTGACATGACTGCCGAGAAAGCCGCTGGCACCCAAAACCAATGTTTTACTCATAACAACCTCAAGCCCTTAGAAGTTATAGCGGGCGGTCACCACAATCTCCTACAGTATCAGCGGCGCGGGTTGCGCCAGAGTTGTTGCTGCCAGGGTGGTGGCGGTCGCGAAAATCGCGGTAGCCAACGCGGTTCTCGCAGAAGGGGTCGCTGTGCTAGGCATGGTGAGCCTCAGTTTCGAGTGATTAATGAGGCTGAATTAAATCAAATGTTGAATAGAGAAATAAGTACGAGAGGGGCCAGATTCATTAACAAAATAGTGCAGGGGTGGGGAATGGGGTCATCGCAGGCCGCTGCCCGCGTCAGAAGCGAGGAAGCAAATCACCTCCGCCAATTGCGCCGGGCTGATCCATGCGCTGAAATCAGCATCTGGCATTGCCTCCCGATTCTGGGGGGTGTCGATGACGCTTGGCATGATATTGGCTGATTGTGCCTGTGTCCACGTATCCGGTCCTGCTGCGTTATATAGGGGAGTGGTCGGCGGTAGAATTGGGCCGAAAACCGGGAAAATTGCCGCAAATCTTTGAAAAGGAAAGGGTGAAAAGGAAAGGGTTGTTTCCGACAAATTTGAGAGTTATATTGGAAGCAACTTGAGAAACGTTTTTAACTATAACTACTAACGCTTTGATAAATAGATAAAAAGTAAGAAACATTCAAGACCAATAGGAGGTCAGTCATGGCATCTCAAGCTTCACTTATTCTGGCACAGGAAATGTACGTGGCCTATTACGGCCGGCCTGCGGACCCTGAGGGACTCGCAATCTGGTGCGAGCAGTTCGACCTCACCGACAATCTTGATTCCGCGCTGGATGGCTTCGGCAATTCCGCCG
>JAPUKZ010000059.1 GCA_027295405.1 Gammaproteobacteria bacterium | reverse complement strand
AAAGAGGGCGTAAAAGTCGCGAGCTTTGCCCTGGCTCCCAGTGAAAAGCTGGTAAAGAAGCTAAAGGACGCGGGTTTGATTTGTATTCCCTCTATCGGCGCTATACGCCACGCAGAGAAACTGGCGAACTGGGGTGTAGATGCGGTAACTGTGCAAGGGGGTGAAGCGGGTGGTCATACCGGCCCCATCGCCACCACTGTGTTGCTGCCCCAAATTGTCAACGCTGTGGATATACCGGTTATCGCCGCCGGGGGATTTTTTGATGGCCGTGGCCTGATGGCGGCACTCAGCTACGGCGCTGTGGGCGTGGCCATGGGAACGCGCTTCCTGATGACCAAAGAATCACCGGTACCGGATGTGGTAAAGACCGAATACCTGAATAAAAAGGCGGGCGATACCGTGGTGACCAGCCAGATTGACGGCCATCCCCACCGGGTACTACGCACCGCCTTTATTGATGACCTGGTTGCCACGCCGGCCTGGCAGAGTATACCCAAGGCCATGCTAAATGCCCTGCGCTTGAAAGGGACTACCGGAATGTCTTTACTGGACATGCTGAATCAGGCCCTGGCCATGAAAAAGGACCATGATTACAGCTGGAACCAATTGGTAATGGCCGCCAATACGCCCATCCTGTTAAGCAAAACCATGGTCGATGGGGAGGTGGCACACGGCATCATGTCAGGCGGCCAGTGTGTGGGCGTCATCGATGATATCCCCAGTTGTGAAGAGCTAATGCAGGAGATTGTTACCGGTGCCAATACGGTACTGGAGGAGTTTGGCGTATGAGTCGAGAGGTACCCGACTACCCGGAAGGTAAAAACCTGCTGGCCGGTAAAACGGTTCTGGTCACGGCCTCGGCTGGAACCGGTATCGGCTTTGCTTCAGCCAAGCGCTGTGCCGAAGAGGGTGCAACCGTCATGTTGTCGGATGTTCACGAAGGCCGCCTCTATCAGTTCGCCGACCAACTGGCGGAGCACATCGGCCGGGAAGTGCCCCGTGCGGTGTGTGATGTCAGTTCCGATGAGCAGGTGGAGCAGCTTGTGCAGAGAGCGGTATCCGACCTGGGAAAGCTGGATGTACTGGTTAACAATGCGGGCCTGGGAATGACCAAGCCGCTGGTGGAAACATCCACGGAAGAATGGCAGCACCTGATGGACATTAATCTCACGGGTGCTTTTCGCACCATGCGCGCCGCATTGCCATATATGCAGAGGCAGGGTGGCGGAACCATTATCAGCATATCCAGCATCTGTGCCTGGCGCGCGGAGGCGGGGCAGAGTGCCTATGCGGCCTCCAAAGCAGGGCTGCTCGCACTGACCCGCTGTGCGGCAATGGAGGCTGCTGAATATGGTGTACGAATCAACGCGGTTGTGCCCAGCCTTGCCATCCATCCCTATCTGGAAAAGGTTGCCAGCCCCGAGTTCCTGCAACAGATGATCCAACAAAACGAGGTGTTCGGCCGGGCGGCGGAAACCTGGGAGATAGGCAACGCGGTGGTGTTTCTGGCATCTGACTATTCGAGCTACATGACCGGAGAGGCGCTGTCAGTCAGCTGCCGACGCGCCTGACATGGGAGGAAAGAGGGAAACATGGCAAAAGAACTGAATGATGATGTAAAACGTCTGTTGGATGGGCCGAACTTTGCTCACCTGGCAACCTTGATGGCCGATGGCTCTCCGAAGGTAGAGCCCACCTGGATTAGTCGGGACGGAAACCTTGTGCTGATTGCCACAGACAGCCGGGGCATCAAAGGCCAGAATATCGCTCGCGACAGCCGTGTGGCACTGTCGGTAACCAGTTTTGACGACCCTTACGAGCAAGTCTTGATTCGGGGGGTGGTGATTGAGACGCGCGATGACAATGGCCTCGAAGTACTGGATTCACTGTCGCGGCAGTATATTGGTTGCGAATTTCCGCGCCGCAAGTGGTCCAGCCGGGTTGTCTATGTAATCGAGCCCAGCGTGGCCCGCTATTACCAATCACCGCTGGAGCATAGCCCTGGCGCTTAACTATTTGTAAGAGGAAGAGATTATGACTATCAGTGTTTCAATTAACGACAATATCGCCGAAGTGGTGATGAGCCACCCACCGGTCAACTCTATTACCGTGGCCGATACCTGGAAGATCCACCAGACTTTCAAGGAACTGAGTGAAAATGAAGACTTACGTTGCATTATTCTCACGGCCGAGGGCAAAGGGTTTAACGCGGGGATCGATATCAAGGAGATGCAAAGCGTGGAGGGTTGGGATCACCTGCTGGGTTCGGGTGAAGCCTGTTATTCGGCCTTTCACAGTATTTATACCTGTTCAGTCCCGGTGATCGCTGCGGTTAACGACTTCTGTATGGGTTTGGGCGTGGGCATGGTCGCCAGCTGTGACATTATTATAGCGTCCACCCGGGCTCGCTTCGGCCTGCCGGAGGTAGACAATGGTGCTCTGGGTTGCGCCTCCCACCTTGCGAAACTGGTCGCACCCATGAAGCTGCGTGAAATGTCTCTTACCTGTAGGCCGGCAACCGCAGCAGAGTTACATGCCTGGGGCACTGTCGCCTATCTCACCGAACCCGAGGAGTTGATGATCAAGGCCCGGGAGGTGGCTGGCAGCATCGCCCGCAAACAAAAAGCGGTGGTTGGCTTTGCCAAGGCGGCGCTGAATCACCTGGACGTTTTCGAGATGCACAGCAATTACCGTATGGAGCAGGGTTATACCTATCAGCTCAATATCATGGGTGATGGAGAAGAGGCTCGCGATGCCTTTGTCAAAGGCGAACGGGTCATTACCCGCTAGGTGACAGCTTTGGGATTGGGAAAATTGTTATGAGACTAGAAAACAAAATTGCGCTGATTACTGGTGGCGCCCGCGGCATTGGTGCGGCTTGCGCGCAACGATTTGTGGATGAGGGGGCCCGCGTGGTGGTGGCTGATCGCCGCGCTGATGAGGGCATGGAACTGTGTCGAGCCCTGAATAGCGCGCGGGCGGGTGTCGCGGTGTTCGCCGAGCTGGATATCAGTAGTGAAGCGGCCTGGGCCGAGGCGATTGCAGATACCATCAGCGAGTTTGGAGCAATCAATGTGCTGGTTAACAACGCGGGCATGATTCGAGTCGCGCCACTTGAGAAAACTGATCTGGAAATGTTTCAGAAGGTGATCAACACCAATCTGGTGGGCACTTTTCTCGGGCTCAAGGCCGTCATGGAGGTGATGAAAGAAAACGGCGGTGGTTCAATCGTCAATTTTTCTTCCGTGCAGGGCCTGGAAGGTCGTGAAGGACTGGCGGCGTATTCTTCCTCCAAGTTTGGCATCCGCGGCCTGACCAAAACCGCGGCGATAGAACTAGGCCCCCATGGTATTCGCGTCAACACCGTGATCCCGGGACCAACGCGTACCGCGATGACCGAGCGCCCCGGTTGGTCCGATGAAGACTACAACGCCGCCTATGGAGGATACCCGCTGGGTCGCATGGCCTCAGCCAGGGAGGTAGCAGAGCTGGTGGTGTTTCTCGCCAGTGAAGAGTCTTCCTTCTGCACTGGTGGTGATTTTGTGGTGGATGGGGGTGTTTCCATCGGCAAACCACGGGCGTGAGTGTGAGTGCAAGCTGTTTGTCGAATTGATCGATCTCAGCCCGGAATTCTGTGATGGTGCGCGTCGATGTGCTGCCGATATTCCCCAAACATTCTGGCTTGTTGATCGGGTTGGTTCAGCAGCGCGTAGGGTTCCTGTAGCTGGGGACGACTAACGGATTCCAGCTGCTGAAAATGTTCTTCGTCCAGATGCAGACTGAGACAACCCAGGTTGTCCTGCAGTTGGCTCAGTTTCGAGGCCCCGATGAGTGGAATAACGCGAGGATTGCTCTGCCGAATCCAGGCCAGCGCCAGTTGGGGTAGCGAGCAGTCCAGTTCTTGCGCTATTTTGCTGGTAGTCGCGAGTAATTTGCCATGCGCGTGGCTTACATCAATGTTCAATGTGTCGAAGCGTCCCTTGTCGTTACGCGCTGCCTGTTGGTACTTACCGCTCAGCACGCCACCGCTAAGCGGTGACCAGGCGGATAGGTTCAGGTCGAATGCCTCCAGCAGCGGAAAGTACTCCGCCTCAATTGATCTCTGTGCCAGGCTGTATTCAAGTTGCAGGGCGGAAAATTGGGCCCAACCCTGCGCATTGGCCAGCGTATTTGCTTGAGCCAGTATCCAGGAGGGCGCATTCGACAGGCCGATGTAGTGCACTTTACCGCTGCTGACTAGATCATCCAGCCCGCGTATGATCTCGTTGGCGCCAGTCATGAAATCCCAGAAATGTAACCAGAATATGTCAACATGTTCTGTATTCAGGCGGCGCAGGCTGTTTTCGAGCGAGACTACCTAGCTCAAATGGCTGTTGATTTTTTGTAAAGTCTTGAGGGTTGTCAGCAGATCTTTGCGGGGTATTCCCTCGCAGCTGGATTCGATCATGTTTACCGCCAGGGGAACGATAGTACTGCGTGCTTTCCTGCCCGCCTTCGTCAGGGAAATGTGGAAGGCGCGGCGGTCACCCGCATTTGCCAGGCGCTGTATGTAGCCGATCTGTTCCAGTTTGTCGAGCATTCGGGTAGTCGCCGGGCGATCTTTGAAGGTCATCTGCGCCAGTTGGCTCTGATTCAACTGTTTATGCTGATGCAGCCGATTCAGGATAGCAAATTCACGGGGGGTAATTTTGTACCCTGCTTTCTTGATGGCATCACCCAGGCCCTTGCCGAGACGATATCCGCTCTGGCTGACGACAAACCCCAGGAAATCATCGTAGTAGTCGAAGCTAAAGGGGATGGGATGTTTTTTGATTTTGTCCATGAGAGTACCTGTGCGGGCTCAGAGCCGCGCGGTTAACTGAATGTAATAAAGTTGTAATATACAATGTTATAGCTTCACTTAAAAGCGGTCAACCGCCACAGCGACTCGTGGCTTAATTCTTTGTCGACAAGCGGCTGGATATGAAGTGGGTTCAGGATGTTGTCGCGTTCCCGGCATCTTTCTCTCGAAACCTGCAGGTGTCCTGCATTAGTATTACGGATAACCGCCAGTCCGGAAGAAACAGCATGAAACTTTACGTGTCCCTTCTGAAAACTCGATCGCGGACTCGATATTCGGCAACATGAACATGACCTATGCAGCAATCCGTGTGTAACGATAGTGAAGCCCCCCAACTCGGGGCAGCGCTACTATATTTCCATGCTCGGGTTTAACTCGGTGGGCTTTTTCCCAGACCACCCCGATGAGTTGTGGTTGTGGCCAAAGGGGGATTGTGCATGAGGCTGGAGTTGAGCTAGTGTGGACTTCGGACTGGCACCCGGCGGGGGCGTATGCCCAACAACCCGCTGCTTTCCGAATCACTCCAAAAGGGCCTTCTTGCTAGATCGAGAACTTACATTCTTGAGGTGAGACGTCACGTCGGGTCAGCCTGATGTTCAGGTCATTTCGGATGTAGATCTCAATGAACTCAGGCAGCCACACGTCGTTTGCCATGAGTGTAAACCGCTCAGTCAACCCCTGCTTGAGTTTGTTGGTGAGGTGAGCGATACGCCACCTGTTCAGTGGTTGCGATTCGTCGCCGTCAATCGAGTGCTCGACATGAAACAGAGGCTGTCCCGCACCAGCGCGAAGAAGGTTCCTGTCGAGATCGGGAATTTCCGCTGCTCCGATGAAAGCAACCTTCTGCTGCGTGGGGTTGAGGTAGACCTGTTCCAGGACCAGCCCATACAACGTCACCTCGCCGATTTCGCCCGCGATGTCGTCCTCATTGAGAAGC
>JAPUKZ010000058.1 GCA_027295405.1 Gammaproteobacteria bacterium | reverse complement strand
TCTGCCTCTGACAAGTTTGAACGGGTCAATCGTGTGCGGCGATCAAGGAAATCGTGCGAGACGCGGAGGATTTCAGGTTTCAGGATACGCTGAATGGTATTACGACTCGCTCGCTGGAGACAGTGGATACCCTATATAATCAAAGGATATTCTCTTCCAACACCCCATTTGTTCTTTTTGTATCTATACTTATCCCAATGCGTGCGATACCTGAGATCGAGGGAGTAGTTGTGGCTGGTGGCTTTGCGAAAGATGGTGCTGTACAGGATCAAATCGATGCAACCATAGAGGATGCGGTAAAGCATGCTCGCGACCAACGCCCGCGCGGGCGCAGCCTGGAGCACTGTGAGGAATGCGACGCAGTCATCCCACTGGCGCGTCGTGAAGCGCTTCCTGGCGTGCGCATGTGCATTACTTGTCAGGCGGAACACGACAAGGAGCAGGCCAACCTCAGTGGATACAATCGACGCGGTAGTAAGGACAGTCAGCTGCGGTGACGCACGCATGTATACCAGCTTGACCGCTACGATGGCTCGCGGCTTGAACCTTCGAGCTGGCTACGGCGACTGTAAAAAGTGGAGAGATGTGACATGAATATTTTCCAATATTTGGTGACGGGTGTGCTTGTGGCTACAGTGGTTTCCACGGCTGCGGCTGAAGAGGCTGCCCCGCAAAAGTCTATCGGCAATGGCGATGCCAATTGGATTATCACACAGGGTGCCACGCGTGATGGCGCAACATTCACGTTCCCCGAGGTGCAGATTGACGGCAACGGCTGGTTGGTGATGCATCCGTTCGAGAACGGAAAGCCCAATGGCAATATCTATGTAGGCGCGAACTATATTGCTAACGGCAACAACCGCGATGTTCAGATCACGGTCGATCACGAGCCCAACACGGGGGACATGTACATCGTCATGCTTCACCGTGATGTTGATGAGGATCAAGAGTTCGACTTCGTGTTTGTGGAGGATGGAATTAACGTTGAGGACAGGGCAGTGTTTGAAGGAACCACAATGATCGGGCACGTTTACACCGCTCCTTAACCGAGTACCAAAGGGAGCAGAGGGTGACGCGCCTACCCAACCCGGTCATCATACCGGAGCCTTGCTGGGATTGACTTGCCGCTTCGCCCAATATTTCCATGAATCGCGTGGGCAGTTCCGCGGGTATGTCTATGGCGGGTCCATCACGCTCTATCGGTGGTGCCGGGGCCACTTCAGCCGGACGCGGACTAAACGGACTTTACCTGAGCTTACCCGTCTATGCTTCAGGCGGAAAGTCCACCATCGATAACCAATTCTGTGCCGGTAACGTAGGAAGAATCATCGCTGGCGAGAAACAGTACCCCGTTCGCTATATCGCGTGGGTAACCTAACTTGCCGGTGGGCACACCCATCTCGGCCATGGCCTGGGGATCAAGGGCCTCTTCTCCGTCCGCCAGGATTGCAGAATTGATCGAGCTCCAGATGGGAGTGTCGATGATGCCGGGGTGCACCGAGTTGACCCGTATTGGCCAGCGCTGCTGGGCGCACTCCAGTGCAACGCCTTTAGTGAACAGACGTACCCCACCTTTGGTGGCGTTGTAAGCGGCCAGGTTAGCAGCGCCTTTCAAACCCGCCACCGAGGACATGTTGATAATTGAGCCGCCGCCAGAGTCACACATGGCAGGAATACAATGTTTAACGCCCAGAAAGACCCCGTCCAGGTTGATTGCTTGTTGACGTTGCCACTCGGACAATGGCATTTCGACGATGCTGCCGCCGATTCCAATACCGGCATTATTGACGAGTATATTGAGGCCGCCGTGTCGTGCTACCACTTGCTCTACCACCGCTTTCCAGGCGGCCTCGTCGGTGACATCGTGGCATAGAAATTCAGCCTTGCCAGCGCTCGCGACGATGCGCTCTACGGTTTCCTTGCCCAGGTCTTCCTGTACATCAGTGACAACGACGATGGCGCCTTCTTCGGCCAATCGCTCCGCGCAGCCCCGGCCAATGCCCGAGGCGCCGCCAGTGACGATTGCGACTTTCCCTTCAACCCTACCCATTGTTAGTACCTTATTGATAATGTGCGCCTATGATACCGGGGTAGCGTCAAGTTAGGCACCTCTAATCCACAACTCCAGCAGGAAAACTTAGCACCGCCCTTGATTGCCGCGACCCCGCTTTACCGGGCCGCCGATCTCTCTAGCGGTTTCTTCCCTCAAGCAAGCTGACCGCCAGCTCTTCCAGTTCCTTTATGGTCGCTGAAAACGCTGCTGCGATCGTCGCCTCATTTCCGCTTACTCGTGACGGGTCAGGAAGGCCCCGGTGTAATTTCTGGCTGTCGTCAAACCACAGCGGGCAGGATTCGCCAGCGGCGGAATCGCAAAGGGTAACGATCAACTCCGGTTGGAAGTCCTGCAGCTCGTCCCAGGATTTGCTGCGTAGATTGCCGGTCTTGTATCCAGCCTGCTGCAGGGCATTCAACGCCCGGGGGTGGACCTGGCCTTCGGGTTGACTGCCGGCGCTGCGGGCTTCAATAGCGCCATTGGCGAGCTGGTTGGTAATTGCTTCCGCCATAATGCTGCGGCAGCGGTTGTGGGTGCAGATGTAGAGAACTCTCACGGTGCGGGTGCAGCGAGGCCGGCCAGGGAGATTTGGCAAAGTCCGCTCCAGGGACGACCTTTGCCAGTTAACGGCTTACAGCTCTACTCAATCGTCGTGAAAACCGAATTTGCTCCACAGGTGGCAATGCTTTGTAGCTGGGCATTGGATTTCGCGGCTTCTTTACTGCTGTACCACCATTCCCACGCCTTGGCATACGTGCTGAGTGTAGATGATGACCCCTCAATGGCGAAGTTCGGAGGCATAGCATCCGCGGGTGCCGCATGGCCAGTGAGCAAGCGTACTTTGTAGTCTATCCCGGCACGCTTTGCGATGGGTCGCCAATCTTCCACCCATGCCTGGGCGTCAGCCAACGTTTTTCCATCCTTAAGTGTGCAGGAAGAGTAGTGCATGATCTCTGCAGAAGCAGACAGCGGAACAAATACCACAATGGTTAATAAGAAACGCAAACAGTTATTCATAGCCTTTTTCCTTTCGTTGTTGTTTTTTGAGAATGCATCCGGGTCGCGCAATTCTTGATCTGCCCGTAGGCCCGGATGGATGCAAGGGGTGTGAAGCGGATAATCGTTGCACTCCCACAAAACATCTGCAAGGAATCATATCTGAAGGAGAGTGCCAATAACAGCTGTGCCAGGGCAGAGCAGCTTGCGCGGCTGGGAAAAATACAGCGGCGGCGCTTCCTAAGAAGAGCCAGAGCCTTTTTTTTGGGCTCGGGTAGTCTCGCTGTTAAGACAGCAGGTAGAAGGCGCACTGTAGATTCAGTGATTACTCTAATGAATCAGCCGGCTCCTCGCCAAACCAATCGCGCATCTTCAGGGCGGTTTTCTCCCGAACACTGTCGTTGATGTACGTGGCAACCGCCGCCAGCGCCAGCACCAGTACGCCGAGGTCATCCGCATAACCCACTGCCGGCGTCAGGTCGGCAATGGCATCCAGTGGCATAATGAAATACCCCAGTGCTGCCACAATAGTGGTTTTGGCCCAGGCTGGTGCCTTTTCTTCCTGCCCCGCATAAAAAAGGAGTAGCGCCTTCTCAACCACTTCCTTACCTGCTGATTTGGCAAACCTGCCGAGTTTTTCCCAGAAACTGTCTTCCGTGTAAGCATGCTGGTATTCATCAATATCTGTCATCATCGCTCCCGGCACTGCGTCGCCCATCAGCATGCCCCGTTTAATGTCCAAACTCTACAATGGATCAGGTATTTTGAATATGATTGAGGTTGAGTTTTTCTAATCAGGTGTCGAGCTATTACCGCTTGCTATGGTATTTGGCTCAGACAGTAATTCTCAGGAGCAGGGGTCAAGGCGAAGTGTCACCGTTTCTGCTCCCGCCGTTTCGCCAAATAGTCCCACCACAGTCGCTAGCCGCTGAATCATGTACTTTTGGTGTCGTCTTCGATGGATGTCGTCAACGGTTTCACGATCGTCCAACCTCGTGGCCAGGACGCAAGAGTCCACGCCGTCACGAAACATTACGATCGGCCCATCTTCGAGTCCATGATTGTCTGATTTCGAGCCTGGCATAGTGACCCACGGTCTCCCATCGTAATCAACTACCCAAAGTCTCAAGCTAGCCGGTTTTCCCTCACGATTAAACGCCTTGATACTGATGACTTCTTCGAGTTCCGCCAATGTGGCGTAGAGTGCAAAAAAGAGGATAACTGGGCCTGCGACAATACTGAGCCAGACGAGTGGAACGGCCTTTCCGGATCCTTGCGACCAGGGGGCAACAAGCGAAAACCCAAGTGCCAGAGCCAGCACTCCGGCGAAGAGATTGCCACCTGCCGGCATGGCATAGGGGCCGTCATGATGCAGGCGAATTAAAAATACCGAAACTCCGACGAGCAAAAGCAGACCTCCCAGGTATCGGCTGATCCAGTATTGCAAGCGGGATGGTTCCATAGTCTAACTCAGTCCAGAACTGAATAGTGGCAGTCTTTGTTCCTTAATCTTTTTTGAAAAAGGTCACCCCTCGCAATCTTTCGAAGTGACTGTTTGAGGTTATCAGTTCAGCATGGTGAAACTGGGCCGTAGCGTAAATAATGGCATCGGCGAACGAGAGCTGGTGCGCCATAGACAGGTCGGCTGCCAACAAAGCGATGGAAGTTGAAAGTGGCACCACCAGGGCCTGCTCAGTCAGCGCGACCGCCTCCAGTGCCCGTTGTTCTCCTTCAATACCAACGGGTACATTACCCCTACCCAGAATACAGGGTGCCCACCAGTTTCTTGCGCCAGTTCAGGGGTGACACGCCGGTCCAGGTTTTAAAAGCGCGGGTAAACGCGGCGGGCTCTGCGTAGCCGAGCCGGTAGGCGATGTCGGAAATCGACGGGGCGCCGTTCCTGAGGAAGTTTTCCGCGCGCTCCCGCTGCACGCTGGCCATCAGTTCCGCATAGGATGTGCCCTCGCTGCGCAGCCCCCGGGTGAGGCTGCGCTCGGACATGGCAAGCTGCCGGGCGATCTCCCCGCGCCGCAGCGGTGGGGTATACGCCCACAACCAGCGCGTCACCCGTTCGGCCAGGCTGATGTCTTCCGCCAGCATCAGCGACAGCTTTTCTGCCAGGGTGACAAAGGATCGGTACACCAGCGGGTTGGCACGGGGCAGCGCCAGGTCCTGCAATGAGATCGGGTAGGCGAGACAGGCGGCATCGCAGGAAAAATTTACCGGGCAGGGCAGGTCATCCGACACTTCATGCCAGTCGGCGGGTTCCGGGAAGGGAAAACTGACAAACAGCGGCGGCTCGCCCGCATCGAGAATATCGTCAATGTTGCGCATCGAGGTCACCACGTCCAGTGCCAGGCAGTATTCCACCAGGCGGTCGATGTGCTCGTCAGTGGCGTCGCGCAGCACGGGTCGTTCCATGGTAAACGTGTATACCGTGGTAGCACCCTGCCTGGCCACGATCATACGGGAATGCCCCCAGCTGAGTTGGGGAAAGGTCATACAGACCTTGAGCGCCTCCAGCGCGGTGCTGGCATGCCGCATGGCCATGCCGAGTACACCCAGCGTCTCAATCCCCATGCGCCCGCGAGCTGCAAAAAATACCCGCGCCGGGGATTTGTGCTCGCCCAGTAGGTGCACCAGCGCGCTACACACATCCAGTTCCTGGCCCAGCGAAATCGGGAAATCCGGTTCCTGCAGCGCTCGCTCGGGCAGCCCGGCGTTGCCGAAAATCTCGCGGGCAGTGGCATCGTCCACCTCCAGCAGGGCGAGTTGGCCCAGAACGCCGTTGATGGTGCGTTGATGGGTGGCGAGATTGCCACTGGCAATGATCGTGGCTGTACTTTCCATCGCTTGGTCCATTGCTTACCTGATTGCTTACCCTATCGCGCAAACATGGCCCAAAGTATCAAAAAATAGGCGCACCCTGCAATGTTC
>JAPUKZ010000057.1 GCA_027295405.1 Gammaproteobacteria bacterium | reverse complement strand
TGACCAGAAAGGTACAGGGCATTATGCGCAGGTCTTTCACCCGCAGGGGCATGGCCCTTTGCACCATTGGGTCGTCCGCAATGGTTCCCGCCAGATAGGTATCCCAGAACCAGTGCATGAGGTTACGGGTTAGCGCGTATCATATTGGCGAACAAGCGCAGCGCCAACCCGGTGCCAGAGGAAGCCAGATGCAGGTCGCTGTATTCCCCGGTTTGCACGTGGCCCTTCCAGGCACGCCAATTGATAAACCGGTAGTACCAACGCAGAAGTACGGCTATTATTTTTTGCAGCATTCCAGTAGCAGCTTGCTCTTACGGGCGTAGGCTTACCATACAACGAACCACTACGCGCTTCGACAAAAAGCCGCACGGGTAAGCAGGCTGGCAGATTTCCTCAAGCAGGTGTTCCCCAACAATACCCGGGATTTCTCCCACGGTTGAATCGACCAGCTTGCCGCTAAAGATATTTAGGCATACTCTATGCCATTAGTTAACTTTTCGGGATCACAAGCGCGCACCACGACCCCATGAGCAAACGCCTTCTACTGTGGCTGGTTCCCGGCCTTTTCTACAGCCTGTTCGTGATCTGGTACACCGACTTCGGCGGCCCGCTGTCGGCCACCGAGATCGAAGACTTCACCCACAAGCTGGAACAGACCCCGGTTACTCCGCAGCAGATCATGAACTGAGTGTCACCGCTCATGGCCCGGGATTGTCACCTGGCGCGTGCTTCATCCGTGTTCTTCTCGAGCATGGTTCTACTGCCAATGGTAAGGCGTGTAGCCAGGGCGAACCAGCAGGCCGCTGCCAACTGGCAGGCCACCAACACAAAAAAGGCCAGCCGGTAGCCCTCCGGTGCCGCACCCCCCAGTTCCGCGCGCGGGAACATGTCCAGGGTAAAACCCACCAACCACTGCACCGCTGCGGTAGCCAGAAATCCGAGCAAGTTAAAAGCCGTGTAGGCACGGCCTATCATATGGCCTGGAAAAGCCTGGCTGAGGGCGGCGAAGGCCAGTGTGGTGGTACCCGCCATCATCGTCCATACCATCCACTGGGAAACCACCCCGACCTTGACCTGCAGTGCCAGCAACACCAGCAACAGCATCGCCAGCAACTGGCCCACGATTGGCAGGGTCAAGGGTCCAAAGCCGCGTTTACCCAATTTCTCCGCCAACGGCCCCAGCACGGCAAAATTGAGCGCCGAGACCAGCGTGACCAGGGCGACACCGCTGGCCGCGATACTGACTGAAAACGCAGCCACATCCGTAAGCCAGGAAAATATATAAAGCGTGTTCAGACCCTGGGCCACTCCGATGGATACGCACATCCACGGCGCAATGCGCCAGAAATAGTCATCCGTGTAGATGGCCAACAAGCCCCGCAATTGATCCCCCAGGGTCTCCCCGGAAGCGGGCGCCTGGTGCCGGGGCGCGACCGTCACCATGATGGCTGCAGCGAGTAGGGTCACCCCGGCAAACAGCAGGTAGAGATCCCGCCAGTCCAGTACCCGCAACAGCAATTCGGTGGGTTTAGTGGCCGACCAGGCCCCCAGCACCCCGATCATGAACTGCAAACTGTTGATGGTGGGCAGGCGCTCCCGGGGAAACCACAGGGAATACACTTTTAGCGAGCCCATCATCCCTGCGGCAAATCCTAACCCCATGAGGATTCGACCCAGGGATAACATCGCCCCATCCGCACTCAAGGCCATAACCACCGCCCCCGCAGCTGCCACCAGGAACAGCGAGGCGTTGACCTTGCGGGGGTCGTAACGATCCAACAATATGCCCAGGGGTAACTGGGCCAGTGCGAACGTGACAAAGAAGGAGGTGCCCAATGCGAGGCTGATCGCCTCCTCGTTAAGCCCCAGTTCCAGCTGAATCGGTTGCTTGACGATATTTGACACCGTGCGGGTGAACATCGACAGGAAGAAGCCGAAACCAAAGCTGAACATCAGCCGCGCCGCGGTGATGGCGGGCAGCGAGGCGAATTTCATGTAAAGCTACGCTCGGGGTTTATTGCAGTAACTCCCGAATGTGCCAACCGTGATGATCCCGGCCTCCCGTAGCTCTGTGGCCAGCCGCGCCGCGGTCTTGTTTTCCATCATGGACAGTTCCGGGTTGCGGTAAAAGTGTGCAAACAAGGGGCGCAGATAACCGTCATAGTCTCTCTGCAGCGTGCGCTCCAGGTCCTCAGCGACCACAGACTGTGAAAGCAGGCCCGAGACGACAAAAGCAGCGGCGAGCCAATTCTTAATGTTGTTAGGCATGGGTTGTCCTCTGGTTCCGGACACAGTTTACTTTATTCGGGGCAAGCCCCGTGGCAACAAATCGAGTGGGTTCGAAAAAAATCAACTGCCCCCGGAAAGCGCTATAATCTCGCAGCTTGGAGCGGGGAGATTCCATGGACAAAAAAATAAAAGTCAACGCACCACTGGTGGTACTGCACGGCGACGAGATGGCACAGGTGGCGTTTGAGCGGATACTTGAGCAATTCGTAGCCAATCGCCTGGACATTCCACTGATTGAGATCGACTTATCTGCCGAGAAGCGACTGCAAAGCAATGGTGAGGTGGTGCGCGAATCCATTGCCGCGCTGAAGCAACACGGGGTCGGCATCAAGAATGCCGGCATGACCGTCAATCGAGAACAGCTCGGTGAATTGCTGGCCAGGTACCCGGATGTGGAGGAAGAGAACCTGGATAAGCTGGCGACCAAGTCGCCCAATGGCGCTATCCGCAAAGGTATCGGTGGCAATATTACCCGTGAGGACATCCCGTTCCGAAATATCAAGAGCACACCGCCTGAGTGGATAGGACGCGATATCGATGTCGATACCATGGAAGGCGGCGGTATCAAGGACAGCCACAGTGCGCTGTCCGGGGCGACAGGTATCGCCAAGCTGGTGTTCGTGGGCAGCAGTGGTGACCCGGTGGAAATACACCGGCGCAAGCTGAACCGTGGCGACCCCTGGATGCTGGCAAGCAATGCAATGGTCAAGATAGAAGCCTGGGCGCGGCGCTTCTTCCAGCGCGCCCTGGACGAAGACCGCGATGCCTATGTGGGGCTGAAAGATACGGTGATTCCCGGTTACGACGGCGTGATGCGCACGGCTATCGAGGAGATTTTCGAAGCCGAATACAAAGACAAATTCACGGCGCAGGGTCTGGCCTATCACTACGAGCTGATCGACGCGCAAGCAGCTCGCATCGTAGCCAACCCACCGCAGCGGGCGCTATGGGGCGTGCCCGATAACAATACCGGCAGGCGCTTGTACAAGCTGGTCAACACGCTCAAGAAGTACGGGATCCCGGATCGCAAGTTCCACGTCTCTATTTCCCGCATGAGTGCCGGCGGTGGTGACCAGTACGGCAGCTACAACCTGCCCGCCCCCGAGGACGGCATTATCAAGGTTATCATCGACGGCGATGAAAAATGCGCCTGGGAAGTGAAGCACAATGACCCGATACTGTTCATGTCAAACGACCGTGAGGCCATCAAGGATTGGGTGCTGCAGGTGTTTCGCGACGCTTCCCTGAATGACAAGGAAGTGTATTTCGGGCTCAAGCGCGAATACTCCGACTACGACGAGGTGTTCAGTGAGGTCATCAATGAGGTACGGGTTGAGCTGGTGGCTAACCACACCGAGCCACCCTCGTTCATGATCATGCGCCCCTCCAGCCAGCTCAAGAAAATGATTACCGATCCACCCCGCAATGCGCTCTACCCCGCCCAGAACCTGGATGGGGATATTTTCTCAGATATCGCCGCGGCCCTGGGCGGCAGCCTGGCCACCGCCAGTTCCATTATTGAGAGCACAGATGGCACCATGCTGTACGAAGCGCCCCACGGCACAGCGCACGATCTTTATCTGAAGTACCTGGAAACCGACGGCAAGGATGCGCACTTCAATTCATCGGCACTGATTTACGCGCTGGCCAATGCGCTGGAGACTTTAGCCAGCCGCGACGACAACGCGGAACTCGCGGTCTATTCCACAGACTTGAAGCGGGCGCTGATTGACACTGTGGCTCAGGGCACTATTACTGGTGACCTTAAAGGCAAAACCACTGACCCGGCCAATGAAACCATTGTCGACATGGTTGGTTTTCTGGATGCGGTGGAGCGCAACCTCAGCTAAAAGGGGTCAGAGCCCTTTACCTGTAGAGGGCTCTGACCCCTTTTAGCGTG
>JAPUKZ010000056.1 GCA_027295405.1 Gammaproteobacteria bacterium | reverse complement strand
GGAGTTTATTCGCGCACCGGAGTTTGATGAAAGTAAACTGGAAGCCATGCTGAATGAGCACGAAAACCCGGCGAAAGTTCTGGATACAAACTGGTATGCCATCAAACCGATGTACGAGAGAAAATACCGTGAACTGATACGCGACAGCAAAAAATTCACCTCGATCAACGATATTCGTTTAAACATCGATAACGTGAAAGGGGCCATTCGCTACCTGCGAGAAATCTACCGTCACAGAATCACCAAGACCAGGATCATCTCGCTGACCCCCGATGTTGAGACCAGCGCTGACCTGCCAAGCGTGCCTTCCGCGGATACGCCAGAAGGTACAGCGCCAAAAAAACAAGCAAACAACTGAAAAGTTAGGCAACAGGAACTAACGCCGGTTACATATTCGGGTAGTTGCGTCCGTCCAGTCCCTCAGGGGTCACCCTCACGATATTCTGTGACGGACGAGTTGCGGAGCTATGGCGTTGCCCATGGAGAGCTGATTCCCGAGGCGATTAGCAGTACATCGCAGTACGCCAACCAATGACTCACGGCCCCCCGACTGGCAATGCCCCCGGTGACGGGCAGGATTGAGGTTGTCAGGCGCCGCGACGTTATGGGCCAAATTAGAACGGCCTCGCTTCACTTTCAGTATACGGCCAATCGCCGGCCGGCGAGAGACAGAAGCGTGCTAAACCTCCAGCGGCTTATGTGCATTCATGCTAAAGACCCGAAATTATATTTACCCGAGGAAAAACGGTTGGGCTGATGTAGCCACGGACAGCGAAGATTAACTCGGTTCCCGGCAGGCGGTCTCGTTCACCCACTGGCAAAGCCGATCAACGCCCGCCAGGGCGGGCTCACAGGTGTACGTCATAAGGGAAAGGATGTTGATCTTCAACCTGGTTACCTGATCTGCTCGAATTACTCTCTGGCGTGAATATTTTAACCCTGTTATCGCAGCCCGTCCGTTCGGAATACCGCTGGAATCGCTTCCCTGCTAGCTACAAACCCAACACGGCAAGACCTGCTCCCCACAGAATCAGTATCAGTCCGCTGTACCGGCTGATCCAGGGATTGATGACGATCTTTTCAATCATCACAAACACCGCGAGCCCGGCGATCCAAAGTAAATTCATCACGCCGCCGAAGAACAGCAGCCCCATCAATACCCAACAGCAGCCAAGACAGTAGGCACCATGTTCAAGCCCCATGATTAGCGCGCCCTGCCGGCCTGGGCGCCAATGGTGCATGAGGAAGCCAAGGGGGGATTGGCAGTTTTTGAGGCAAGCCTGTTTCAGGGGCGTTAACTGGTAAATGCCTGCGGCTATCAACAGAGCGGCGCCGAACCACAGGCTCGAACTCTCCATCATCGGTGACAGTAAGGCAGCTTCCTCCAAGCTCCATTGCAGCAGTGTCGCAATAAAACTGAACGCTCCCCAGGCAATAACGTAGCCAGCGCCAAATATTCCTGTCGGAGCGAAAGGATTTCCGCGCTCCCGTTTGCTGCGGTTCACGGTCGCGTAGAGAAGGATCATGGGCGCCGCGCTCGGCAACATCATCGCGAGCATCATCACCCACCACATCAGGAGCATGAGCAGGAAATAACTCGGGCTCCAAGCGGCCCGCAGCGCCATCATCCCGGCGAGCGGCGTCCCGGTGGTGGGCACCAGGTCAGACGTATCCACGCCGGACGTATCCACGCCGGACATATCCATGCCGGACATATCCATGCCGGCGCCGGCAAGGATGTAGAGCCACGACAGGCAGATGACACCGGCAAGGCCGGCGAACACCACCGTCGAAGGGTTCTTCAGTAGGTTATGGAGTAGTGAAACCACACCAGCTTTGGGCCGGGAAGCGACAGGGGCCACGCGCAGCTGTGCGGGACCGTGTCGCCACGTCTAGATCTAATTGTTCCAACTGAACTCGTGCAATGTCCCGGAGTTGCCTTCCCAATTACGGAGATCGGGATCGGACCAATGGCTTCCGCTGCTGCTGGCCAAGTCCATACTAGCGAATTGAAAGCCGGCCTGGGCGGCCGCGCCGGTTACCGTGGTCGCTTGTCCAGCGCCATCTTTTAGCCGTACCAAGGTAGCCTTGCCGATATCGCCAACGCACAAAGAGGGGCTTTCACCCCAGTCGATATCGAGTTGGGCGACCTGCGCAGGTAACCACTCATCGACCACCGCTTCAAACAAAGGCTCCAGGGGGCCGCCGTCGCTGCCGCTGAATATTTTCTCCAATGCATCACGCTGCTCCGCTGACGCAGTCTCTTCAAAATAAAGGCGGGCCTTGCCATTACCTTCAAAAAAGTTGCCGGGCCACTCGGCCAGCAGCGCCACCTTTGTTCCCGCCAGATCTACAGCGCCAGAATTCCCCCGCTGAATGTCGAAGGCCAGGGCGGCACCGCACCACCCTTCATCAGGTTCAATTTCCGGTCCGAACCAGCAGGGGCACAACATTTTACAGTTGCACATCTCCATGCTTTGCCCAGCGATTTCCCAGGACATTGGCTTCTTCCTATGCCTTTTTCTCTGGCGGCTATCAGCAGTCCGATAGCCGCGTGTTACGTTGATCAGTATCGACCACAAACGACCAGAGATCAAATTCAAACGGCTAAACTGGGTGGGAGACGTTCGCCCCGTCTAGCTCAGCCATAAGGCTAATAGTTTGATTACATTGATAAATCAGACTATTTCTTATACTGGTCGAACCAATAGGCTGCCCATTGCTACGATGGATTCTGGGTTGAGCTGTTGCATTCCGGTCGCTGAGCTAGCCTTGCAGGGAAACACCGACTATCGTTAGGTAACAGGCCACCAAGAGTGGGGTGACAACCGTGAACCGCGACAGCGACGGCGAGGGGCTCGCATGGCAAACGAGCATCTGGGACAGAATATCGAATCTTTACCTGGAAGAGGTAGATCGGCGGTTTGTACCGGTTGTTAACGGTGTCATCGATCGGGCGGCTCTCATGCCGGGTGAACGGGTTTTAGACCTGGGTGCCGGTACTGGCTCGGTCG
>JAPUKZ010000055.1 GCA_027295405.1 Gammaproteobacteria bacterium | reverse complement strand
GTCTTCGTCGTCGAGCTTTTGCGCCAGGCGGACACCCAGCCACAGAGCCCGTGCAGATTGCCGCCTCACCAGCATCTGGTAGTTCTCCAGATATCTCGAAGCCAACTGCCAATTGCCCTCCTCAAACTCTATATGGGCCATCTCGATCAGCGCAATTCGATTGGTCCGATCCATCGTCAGCGCCCGGGTGAAGGCCTCTTTGGCGCCCGTCGGGTTGTCCAGCCGCAGCCGGCACAGCCCCAGGTTAATGAAAGCCCGGGGGCGAGCTTCGTAGAGCGTGTCCTTGATAACCACCTCAAGCTGCGCTTCAGCCTCGCGATAGCGTTCCTGGCTATAGAGGAAAGCCGCGTAATTATTCCGCGCTCGCGAAAACGGCCTCTTCAGGGCAATGGCCCGCTTGTAATTCTTTTCCGCCAGTTCGTTTTCACCCGTACTCTGGTAAACCAGTGCAAAGGCTTCGTGTACTTCCGGAGAGTTGGGATCGATACTGGCGGCAACCCTGAGATTGCGCTTGGCGTCTACCCAGTTTTGCTCGCCGATATAACTGCGCGCCAATTGCACGCGAGTTTGCAGGGCTTTTTCCGGGTCTGCCGCATTGGTAAACACCCGTTCTGTAGATGTGATGCAGCCCGACAACAGCAGCAGCCCCACCAGCAAACAGAAAACAGGAATACATTTCAATCGAAAAAAGCTCATGCCAGTCTGACCACCTGCTCTTCATTCGCGCGTCGGTAGCGTTCAGCACGCCGTGTGCGATCTACAACCTGCCCAACCAGCTGTCCGCAGGCAGCGTCGATATCATCACCCCGGGTGGTACGCACTGTTACCACGTAGCCCGCATCCACCAAAACCTGCCAGAAGCGGGACACCGCATTACCCGATGGCCGCTTGTAGTCTGATTGTGCAATTGTATTGAACGGAATCAAGTTTATTTTACAGGGGAAGTCTTTCAGCAAAATTGCCAGTTCCCGCGCCTGGTCCGGCTGATCGTTAACTCCCGCGATCAGAGTGTACTCCACAGTGACCACCCGCTTGCTGTCTTTTTGATGATCCAGGTAGTTGCGGCAGCTTTCCAGCAACATCTTGATCGGGTATTTGCGATTGATCGGCACCAGTTGACTGCGCAGCTCGTCATTGGGGGCATGCAAAGACACCGCCAGTGATACTTCGCTGACTTTGGCGAGTCGATCCAGTGCCGGTACCACACCGGAGGTACTCAGGGTGACCCGACGTTTGGACAAGCCGTAGGCAAGGTCTTCCAACATCAGGTCCATGGCATCTACCACATTGTCAAAGTTGAGCAGCGGCTCGCCCATCCCCATCATGACCACGTTGGTTACCTTGCGGCCATTGCCACTCTGAAAAGCGTCATAGGATTTCAGCGCCAACCACACCTGGCCAATAATTTCGGCGGCTGTGAGGTCTCGCTGGAATCCCTGCTTGCCGGTGGAGCAGAAACTGCAATCGAGGATGCAACCCACCTGTGAAGACACACACAAGGTACCCCTGTTCCCCTCGGGGATGAAAACGCTTTCCACCAGGCCACCCTCATCCACCCGCAGCACCCACTTGCGGGTACCGTCTTCAGAGTCCAACTGGTCAACCACTTCGGGGGGGCGAATCTCGGCGACTTCGGCAAGCTTTTCACGCAGGCTTTTACTGAGGTTGCTCATCTCGTCAAAGGAAACAAGTCCGGCGTGGTGTATCCACTTCAATAATTGCTGCGCACGAAAAGGCTTCTCCCCCAGATCCAGGAAAAACTCCTGCATCCCGGGTAGCGTCAGGCCGAGTAAATTGGTGCGTTCCTGGCTCATATCAGCAGGCCCTCAGCGTTCACAGATATCGGACGCCTCAAAAAAGTAGGCAATCTCACGGGCCGCAGACTCGGCCGAGTCGGAACCGTGGACCGCATTGGCATCGATGGACTCCGCGAAATCAGCCCGGATAGACCCGGCTTCGGCCTCCTGGGGATTGGTGGCCCCCATCAACTCGCGGTTCATGGCGACAGCATTCTCGCCTTCGAGCACTTGCACACAAACCGGGCCGGAAGTCATGAACCCGATCAGGTCGGGAAAAAATGAGCGCTCCCTGTGTTCTGCGTAAAAACCGCCGGCAACTTCTTCGCTCAGGTGCAGCATCTTGACTGCCACCAGGCGCAAGCCATTTTTCTCAAAACGACTATAGATTTCGCCGATCACGTTTTTACCAACCGCATCGGGTTTAACAATGGATAAGGTGCGTTCAACTGCCATTTACAAATCTCCGTAACAAAACTAAAGCAGCCCCTGCAGCCCCCTGGTCGGGAGCCGCCAGGACCGGCTGGATACAACCGAGTGATTATACGGACATTGGCCCGCTCTTGCACCCTTTTTGCCGCGTGCGCGGAGGACTTTGGCAAGAAAATCAGTGCGTTAGAGAGGCCCGAATCAAGCGGGCCCGCGCAGCTTCAGCACCGCATCACAGACCTGTTCGGCGGCGTATTCCACCTCTTCGCTGGTGGTGAAGCGGCCAAAGGTGAAACGTATGGAACTGTGGGCCAGGGTATCGCTGATGCCGAGCTTGCGCAGCACGTATGAGGGTTCGACGCTGGCGGAATTACAGGCCGATCCGGTGGAAACCGCGAGATCCTTGAGGGACATCAGCAGGGTCTCACCCTCTACCCCCGCGAACCCAATATTGAGCACTCCCGGCAAGCGCTCACTGGCATTGCCATTGATCTGTACACCCTCCAGCTGCCCCACCCTGGCCCAGAAGCTGTCGCGCAAGCCGGTAATATGTTTCTCATCCCGCTCCATGTCTTCACAGGCTATACGTGCAGCCTCGCCCATACCGACGATCTGGTGAGTGGGCAGCGTACCCGAGCGCATACCCCGCTCGTGTCCACCGCCGTGAATCTGGGCTTCTATCAGCACCGGCGGCCGGCGCCGCACAAACAGCGCCCCTATACCCTTGGGGCCATACATCTTGTGCGCCGTAATCGACATCAGGTCGACGTTCACGCGGCTCAGGTCGACTGGAATCTTGCCGCCGCTCTGGGCGGCATCAACGTGAAATACGATGCCTTTCGCCCGGGTCAATTCACCGATGGCAGCGATATCGTTGACCACGCCTATTTCATTGTGGGCGTGCATGATACTGACCAGGGTCGTGTCATCCCGCAGTGCCGCCGCCACAGATTCAGGACTGGTGAGGCCATCTTGCTGAGGGTCGAGATAGGTGACTTCATAGCCCTCAGTTTCAAGATGTTTGCAGGTATCCAAAACCGCCTTGTGCTCAATACTCGAGGTAAGGATGTGCCTGCCGCGATCCGCGTAAGCATGTGCTACACCCTTGATCGCCAGGTTGTCTGATTCGGTGGCGCCACTGGTCCAGACAATTTCCCGGGGATCGGCGTGTACCAGCTCAGCCACCTGGCGCCGTGCCACCTCCACAGCTTCCTCGGCCTTCCAGCCAAACACGTGCGATCGCGATGCGGGGTTGCCGAAATTACCCTCGATGGACAGGCAGTCCATCATTTTTTCCACCACCCGCGGATCGACGGGGGTGGTCGCGGAGTAATCCAGATAAATAGTTTTATGCATGAGCGCTGTCTGTTGTTCCCTTGTCTGAGTATCCACCAGGCGCCGATTGTCGGCAACTCAGGTGCGAATACGCTTCTGTGTTTCGGTGAGTATGCCGCGCAGGATATTCATCTCCATCTCATCCAGCCGCAACCTGCCGTAAAGTCGCCGCAAGCGCGGCATCAATTGCCGAGGGGCGGCCGGGTCCAGGAAGCCAATCTCTATCAGTGTCTGTTCCAGGTGCTTGTAATAATGCTCCATCGCTGCCGCGGTGGAAAGCGGCTCATCCCAGTGGGCACAGGCATCATCGGGTAGCTCTGCGGACACCGCCTGCATGCGCAATTCGTAGGCTACTATCTGCACCGCCATGGCCAGGTTCAGGCTGGTGTAATCCTCGTGGGTCGGGATATGCAGGTGCAGATTGCACTGTTGCAGCTCTTCATTGGTAAGTCCCCTGTCCTCTCGCCCAAACACAAAGGCAACCCGTTGTTCGCGTCCGGCAGCCCTTAGCGCCTGTTCTGCGCAGTGCCGTGGATCCAGAACTGGCCAGGGTATACGGCGACCGCGGGCACTGGTACCGATCACCAGTTGGCAATCGCCGATGGCTTCCGCCAGGGTGTCCACCACCAGCGCCGATTCAAGTACATCACTGGCGGCCACGGCGCGCCAATTGGCTTCTTCGGCCGGAAAACGTGCGGGGGCAACCAGCCGCAGCTCAACCAGGCCCATATTTTTCATGGCCCGGGCTACAGCGCCAATATTGCCCGGATGGGAGGTGTTGACAAGCACAATACAGATGGCGGATTTATTCATCGGGATACCCCATACAGCCGGGGCGCGAAGTGTAGCAGATCTGCTATAATCGCGCGCCGTTCGCCTCAGCCAGGATCAAACATGGAGCCAATGAACCATATTGCTTTGCGCGCCGCTCGTAAAGCCGGTGAGCTGATAGCTCGCGCCACCGAGAATATCGACCATCTTGAGGTCGAATCGAAGGGTGCCAATGATTATGTAACCGAAGTGGATCGGGCTGCCGAGCGGGAAATTATCTATCATCTCAGCAAGGCCTACCCTGATCACGCTTTCCTCGCCGAGGAAGGCGGCGCTTCGGGTAACCCCGATTCAGACTATCGCTGGATCATCGATCCGCTGGACGGGACCACAAACTTCATCCGCGGTATTCCCCACTTCGCGGTGTCGATAGCCTGCGAGTATCGCGGAAAAATAGAGCATGCCGTGGTGCTGGACCCGATTCGGCGTGAGGAATTCCTCGCCAGCCGCGGTCGCGGTGCGCAACTTAACGGGCGACGCATCCGGGTGAGTAAATTGCTCAGTCTGGACAATGCATTGCTGGGCACAGGCATTCCCTTTCGCCAACGCCAGGCAGGCCACCTGCCCGCGTATTCCAGAAGCCTGGAGACCCTGGCCGGCAGCTGTGCCGGTATTCGCCGGGCCGGAGCAGCGGCACTGGACCTGGCCTATGTAGCAGCGGGACGGCTGGATGCCTTCTGGGAAATCGGTCTTGCACCCTGGGATATCGCCGCGGGCTCGCTGCTGGTAACTGAGGCCGGCGGCCTGATCGCTGACCTCAATGGTGGCCAGGACTA
Source organism: Gammaproteobacteria bacterium (assembly GCA_027295405.1). Lineage (GTDB taxonomy): Bacteria > Pseudomonadota > Gammaproteobacteria > Pseudomonadales > Halieaceae > JAPUKZ01. Next base: position 884 of record JAPUKZ010000055.1, on the reverse strand, counting down.
TATTGAGAGTGGACACGTAGTGTGCGGCAATCCCAAGTGTTTCAAGGCAGTGCTACAGGTAACCCAGCCTGTGCTGGGGCATATTCAGGGCAGTTGAGAACCCCGCGACTCAGGGCAGGCCGTCCAGGTCTGCCCCTTCTTTTACCGGGATCATCAGATCTTCTTTGCTGACACCGAGCAATAGCAGGGTGTTGGCCGCCACGTAGATCGAAGAGTAGGTTCCAACCACCACACCGACTATCAGCGCCACAGCGAAACCGTGGATCATATCGCCGCCGAAAACTGCCAGCGACACCAGCACCAGCAAGGTGGTCAGCGAGGTTACCAGCGTGCGGCCCAGTGTTTCAGTCAGCGACACATTGATCACCTCTATCGGCAGCGCCTTGCGAATCTTGCGGAAATTCTCCCTGATCCGGTCGGACACGACAATGGTGTCGTTGAGGGAGTAACCAATAACAGCTAGCAGGGCCGCCAATACCGTGAGATCAAAGTCTATGGCCAGCAGCGAGAAAAAACCCAGCGTAATCAGCACATCGTGAATCAACGCGACAACCGCGCCCACTGAAAACTTGAACTGGAAACGAAACGCCACATACAACATCACCAGGCCAAGTGCCAGCAGCATGGCAAGCCCGCCCTGCTCGCGCAATTCATCGCCCACCTGCGGACCCACAAACTCGATGCGTCGCAATTCGACATCGCCTGTCCAGGCCTGCTGCAGCTGCTCCAGCAAACGCGCGCCATCCTTATCGGAATAACCCTTCTGCAAGCGGATCATCACATCGCGATCAGAGCCAAAGCTGACCACGATGGCCCGCGCAAAGCCACCTTCCTCCAGCGTACGTCGAACACCGTCCAGCGGTACGGTGTCGCTGTAGTGCACC
>JAPUKZ010000054.1 GCA_027295405.1 Gammaproteobacteria bacterium | reverse complement strand
CAGCTGTCCCCGCCTTCAGAACTTGGCTTTCTGGATGAAAATGGTGATGAGTACCTGAACTGGACCCTGACCAGCAGCTGGTCGCAGTCCACCCTCAACCGGGGTGTCAATGCCACCCGCGGTGCTTCCCAGTCTGTGGCTCTGGAATTATCCTTGCCAGGCAGTGACCTGGAATTCGCCAAACTGACCTATCGCGGTGAGTACTACTACCAGATCGCCCCGAGCTGGACTCTGCGTTTCCGCACCGAGCTTGGTTATGGCGACGGTTATGGTGATACCACCGAGTTGCCATTCTACGAGCACTTCTTCGCCGGTGGTTTTGGTTCGGTGCGTGGCTTTGAGAGTAACACCCTGGGCCCACGCAGTACCCCGGCCCTGTTGTACCGGGTGGATCAGCCGGTAACGGGAATTGACGATAACGGTCAGCCCACGGAAGTAGGTGGCCCAGACGGCAGGCTGTTCGGCTATGTGGCGCAAAATGGCAAACTGTTCGTCGACGAAGTGCGCGACGACCCGGATCCTTTTGGCGGTAATGTTCTGATTGAGGGCGGAGTTGAGTTAATATTCCCGCTGCCGTTCATCAAGGATCAGAGATCCATCCGATCAGCGTTTTTCATCGATGCTGGTAACGTGTTTAATACCAATTGCAGCGCCATCCAGATCAATTGTTTCGATATCGATACGGGGGAAATCCGCTATTCCGTTGGTGTTGGGGTAACCTGGATAACCGGTTTTGGCCCGATGACCTTCAGTCTGGCCAAACCCTTGAATACTGGCCCGTTTGATGAGGAAGAACCATTCCAGTTCACCCTAGGCAGAGGCTTTTAGATTTTTTTTACGTACGGAGAAAGTTGTGGCTAGAATTTTGAGTGTTTTATTGGTATCCATTGCACTGAGCGTATTTCCGGTTGCCGCCTCGGCTCAGGGCCGCATAGCGGTCGTCAACCTGGAGGAGGCCATTCTGCAGACCGATGAAGCGCAGCAACGTCTCAACGGTTTGCGCACCGAGGATGATTATAAGGCAGACAAGGCAGAACTGGAGCGTCTTCAGGCAGAGCGGGAAGCGCTGATCAAGAAACTGAAGAACGACCTGGCGGTGATGAGCCCCGAGCAGCAGCAGACGGCGCGCAAGCGCCTGGCCAACAAGAACGCCGACCTCGAGCACGTTTTGAGGAAACTGCAAAAGTCAGAACAGGAGCTGGGCCAGGCCCTGTTGTCCGAGATAACGCCGAAGGTACAGGTGGTGCTGCGTGACCTGATACAGAGCGAGGGAATTGGCCTGTTGTTGCAGCAGAGTGCGGTTATCCATGCGGATAATGGCTACAGCGTTACCGCCAAAGTTACCGACAAGTTGAACCAGCAGGCCGCAGCCGAACAGTAATCCGGTGTGGCGCTGGCGTGGACGCTGAGCAGGGAGAAACCGTCATGATGGACGTCAACGAGATCAGGCAATATTTACCGCATCGCTACCCTTTTTTGCTGGTCGACCGGGTGGTGGAACTGAATCTCGGGGAGTCTATAGTTGCCTACAAGAATCTGACGGTCAACGAACCGTTCTTTGACGGTCACTTCCCGGATCAGCCTGTTTTCCCCGGCGTGTTGTTGTTGGAAGCCCTGGCCCAGGCCTCCGGAATCCTGGGTTTCAAAACCATGAACAAGAAACCCGCTGACGGTTCTATCTACTATTTCGTGGGCGCGGACAAGCTGCGTTTCAAGCGCCCCTGCGTTCCCGGCGACCGGGTTATGTTACGTTCCTCCGTCGTGTCGGACCGGCGCGGCATCTGGAAGTTTGATGTCAGTGCCGATGTCGACGGTGCTGTGTGTGCCTCGGCCACGATTCTCTGCGCCGATCGGTAGGCATGATCCATGAGGACGACCTGTTAGCGGCTGCCTATGACGGAGACCTGCTGGCTGGAGTTGATGAGGTAGGTCGTGGCCCCCTGGCTGGCGATGTGGTGGCCGCGGCAGTTATTCTGGACCCGATAGCGCCAGTCACTGGTTTGCGCGATTCCAAGAAACTGAGCGAAGCCCAGCGCCGGCATCTGGCGCGCGAAATTCGCAGCCGCGCCCGGGCCTGGGCGATTGGTCGGGCCTCGGTCGCTGAAATCGACGACATCAATATTCTCCAGGCCAGTATGCTGGCCATGCACCGGGCCGTTGCGGCCCTGGCAACCCAACCCGAATACGTGCTGGTGGACGGCAATCGCCTGCCGCGCTGGCACTATGCTTCGGCCGCCGTTGTGAAAGGCGACGACCGGGTGCCGGCGATTGCGGCGGCCTCGATTCTGGCCAAGGTACAGCGCGATGCGGAGATGGTAGAACTGGATCAGATCTACCCCGGCTACGGCCTGGCGCAGCACAAGGGTTACCCCACCAGGGCCCATATGGAGGCCCTGCGGCGCCTGGGCGTTACTGTTATTCATCGCCGTTCCTTCGCACCGGTGAAAGAACTGTTGCTGCCGGGTAGCGCAGGGTAGGATAGGCCGATGTCCCAGTTTGTTCACTTGCGCCTGCATTCCGAGTATTCCCTCATCGACGGGCTGGTTCGCATCAAGCCCCTGGTGGCCCGGGTGGCCGAATTGGGCATGCCGGCGGTGGCGATCACAGATCACTGCAATTTTTACGGCCTGGTCAAGTTCTATAAGGCGGCGACCAGCGTTGGTGTCAAACCAATATTTGCCGTCGATCTCTCCATCCGTGAGGGCGACAATCACGATTTGCCGACCACCTTGTGCCTGCTGGCAGCCAGCCGACAGGGTTACCAGAACCTGATCAAGCTGATTTCCCGGGCCTACGTGGAGGGGCAGCATTTGGGCATGCCCCAGGTGGAACGGGAATGGCTGGATGAGTATGCGGCGGGCGTGATTGCGCTTTCAGGCGGCCGCCGGGGTGATGTCGGCGAGGCGCTGCTTTCGGGTAAACTGGAGCTGGCGCGGCGGCGCTTACGGCGCTGGATGCAGCTGTATCCCGATCGCTACTATCTCGAGCTGCAGCGCACCGGGCGGGAGGGCGAGGAAGATTACCTGCACGCTGCGGTTGCGCTTGCCGCTGAACTGCATTGCCCGGTAGTAGCCACCAACGACGTCCGTTTTCTCGGCAGCGATGAATTCGAAGCCCATGAAGCGCGGGTGTGCATTCACGATGGCCGCACTCTGGATGATCCGCGCCGCCCGCGCCTGTACACCGAACAGCAGTACCTGCGCTCCGTGGAAGAAATGGCGGTGCTGTTCAGTGATATTCCCGAGGCCCTGCAGAACACAGTAGAGATCGCCCGGCGCTGCAGCGTGGAACTGGAGTTGGGCAAGCCCTGCCTTCCCGACTACCCGGTACCTGCGGGCCTCACCATGGATGAGTATTTCCGCCAGCTATCACATGAGGGGCTGGATCAGCGGCTGCAGAAGCTCCCTCCGGCCGAGGCCGCAGATTTCACAAGCAAGCAGCAGCGGTACCGGGAGCGACTGGACTTCGAACTGAATGTCATCATCCAGATGGGCTTTCCGGGTTACTTCCTGATCGTGATGGACTTTGTTCGCTGGTCCAGGAACCAGGCTATACCGGTGGGGCCGGGTCGGGGTTCCGGAGCGGGCTCGCTGGTGGCTTACGCGCTGAAGATCACTGACCTGGATCCGCTGGAGTACGATCTGTTGTTCGAGCGCTTCCTCAACCCCGAGCGGGTATCCATGCCGGATTTCGACGTGGATTTCTGCATGGAGAACCGCGATCAGGTAATCAGCTACGTGGCGGATACCTACGGGCGGGAAGCGGTTTCCCAGATCATCACCTTCGGTACGATGGCGGCCAAGGCGGTGGTGCGTGATGTGGCGCGGGTTCAGGGCAAGTCCTATGGCCTGGCCGACAAACTCTCCAAAATGATCCCCTTCGAGGTCGCAATGACCCTGGCCAAGGCGCTGGAAGCTGAGGAACCGCTGCGGGACTTCCTGAACGAAGATCCCCAGGCCCAGGAAATCTGGGACATGGCGGTACAACTGGAAGGGGTTACCCGCAATGTCGGTAAACATGCTGGTGGGGTGGTCATCGCCCCGTCCAGGCTCACTGACTTTTCGCCCTTGTACTGTGATGAAACCGGTTCTGGCCTGGTTACCCAGTACGACAAGGACGACGCGGAAGATGTGGGGCTGGTAAAATTCGACTTCCTCGGCCTGCGCACGCTCACCATCATCGACTGGGCAGTCAAGATGATCAACGAGCGGCGCCAACAGCAGGGCGAGCAAAATCTGGAGATACAGCGCATCCCGCTGGATGACGAGGCCGTCTTTGCGCTGCTGCAGCGGGCGGAAACCACCGCGGTATTCCAGCTGGAATCACGCGGGATGAAGGATTTGATTGCACGCCTGCGACCCGACTGTTTCGAAGATATTATTGCGCTGGTCGCCCTGTTCCGCCCCGGTCCGTTGCAGTCGGGTATGGTGGACAACTTTATCAATCGCAAGCACGGCCGCGAGAGCGTTTCCTACCCGGATCCCCAGTATCAACACGAGTGGTTGCAACCCATTCTCGAACCCACCTACGGCATTATCCTGTACCAGGAGCAGGTGATGCAGATCGCCCAGGAGCTGGCGGGGTATACCCTGGGCGGTGCTGATCTGTTGCGGCGCGCCATGGGCAAGAAAAAGCCCGAAGAAATGGCCAAGCAGCGCGAGGTGTTTGAGCAAGGTGCTGCCGGCAAAGGGGTAGAACCCAGGCTCGCCATGAAGATCTTCGACCTGGTGGAGAAGTTTGCCGGCTACGGCTTCAACAAATCACACTCGGCCGCGTACGCGTTGATCTCCTACCAGACCGCCTGGCTGAAGACGCACTACCCGGCGCCCTTCATGGCCGCTGTGATGAGTTCGGAACTGCAGAACACGGACAAGATTGTCATCTTCGTGGAAGAGTGTCGGGCCATGGAATTGCCGCTCAAGCTGCCCGACGTCAACGAGGGCCGCTATATGTTCACGGTCAACGAGGCCGGAGAAATCATCTACGGCCTGGGCGCGATCAAGGGCTTGGGTGAAGGCCCGATCGAGAACTTTATCAGCGCGCGCAAAGAGTCGGGACCGTTCAATAGCCTGTTTGATTTTTGTGCCCGCACCAACCCGCGCAAGGTCAACCGGCGCGCTATCGAGGCCATGATTCGCGCCGGCGCTTTCGATTCCCTGGGCGAGGACAGGGCGGTGTTGATGGCCAGCCTGGAGGAAGCCCTGCAGGCCGCGGAGCAGAGCACCAGTACCCGCAACGCCGGGATGGTGGATATGTTCGGTGACGTTGTCACCAAGCCCGCCGACGGTGATGTGTACGCGAATTTCCGCAAGGTGCGACCCTGGCGGTCGAAGGAACGACTGGGCGGGGAAAGAGACACCCTGGGTCTGTATGTCAGTGGTCACCCCATCGACGAATACGAGCAGGAACTGCGTAAGTTTACATCCTGTCGTATCTCCGACCTGCGCGCAGATGGTCAGAAAAGCCAGATCGTCGCTGGTCTGGTGGTGGCCATGCGCACCATGAAAACCAAGCGCGGCGACACCATGGCCATCCTGCAGTTGGATGACCGCAGTGCGCGTATAGAAGCGACCCTGTTCGCGGATGTCTACAGCGAACACCGCGAGTTGCTGGTCAAGGACTCTATTGTGATTGTCGAAGGCACGGTCAATCAGGATGAGTACAATGGCAACCTCTCCCTACGCGCCAGCTCGGTGCGCAGCCTGATACAAGCTCGCCAAAATTACGCCTCGGAGTTGACCATAGAGCTGCGCGAAGACATGGTCGATGCCGCCCTGGCAGCGAAGTTACAACACCTGTTGCAGCATGCAAACGGCCAGTGCCCGGTTATCTTCAGCTACTCGCAGAGCGACAATCGGGCGCGCATTCGCCTCGGCGCCAGTTGGCGCGTATCACCCAGCGACGAGTTGCTGCAGCAGTTGCGTGATTGTTGCGGGAACCAGGCGGTGAGGCTGAATTATCCGGGGTGACTATGGGTCGGGGGTGGGGTTCACCTAACTCCGGAGAAATATAAATACTAAATAGCTATGAACAGCGATTCTGATAGCGTGTTTTCCAAGCACTTCTCGACGAAATATGCCGCCAACTGGCCCGCATCAAACACAGCGTGTAAACTGGGCCGCCATCACCCCATGGGAGCGGTGGATGCCGCCCACACAACCGAGTCACAGAGTTTGCCATGAACCCCAATTTCCTCGATTTTGAACAGCCGATTGCCGACCTGGAGGTCAAGATCGAGGAGCTTCAGCTGGTGGGTTCTGACAACGACATCAATATCGGCGACGAGATCGCCACCCTGCGCGAGAAGAGCGCCAAATTGACAGAGAAGGTTTACTCCAACCTGACCGCCTGGGATATCGTCAAGGTGGCCCGCCATCCCCAGCGCCCCTATAGCCTGGATTATATTTCCCGGGTCTTTACCGAGTTTGACGAGTTGCACGGCGATCGCCATTTTGCCGATGACCATGCCATAGTCGGTGGTATCGCCCGCTTGCAGGGCGAACCGGTGATGGTGATCGGGCAGGAGAAGGGCCGCACTGTGCAGGACAAGGTGGCCCGAAATTTTGGTATGCCCAAGCCCGAGGGTTACCGCAAGGCCCTGCGCCTGATGGAAATGGCTGAACGCTTCGGCTTGCCGGTGATTACCCTGATCGATACTCCCGGAGCCTATCCAGGAATTGATTCGGAGGAGCGCGGCATTTCCGAGGCCATCGCCCGGAACCTGGCGCTGATGTCACGCCTGCGCACGCCTATCATCTGCGTGGTCATCGGTGAGGGCAGCTCCGGTGGGGCCCTGGGAATCGGGGTCGGTGATCACCTGGTGATGTTGCAGTACTCGACTTACTTTGTGATCTCGCCGGAGGGTTGCGCCAATATCATCTGGAAAACCTCCGACAAGGCGCCTGAAGCGGCCGAGGCCATGGGGGTTACCTCCACTGTGTTACAGGAACTGGGTATCGTCGATGCCACCATTGAGGAACCCAAGGGTGGTGCTCACCGTGATATCGACCTGATGGCATCCCGCCTGGAGGAACATCTGGTGCAGCAGCTGCAAGTGCTGCAAGCCATGTCCACCGAAGAACTGTTGGAGCAACGCTACCAACGCCTGTTGTCCTACGGCAACTGAAACCCGGGACTTTTCCGGTGTCCCTCAATCCCGAAGACCTGCTTGAACCACTGCAACCGTTTCGGGAACGCCGGCGCTGGCTGTTGGGTCTCAGCGGCGGACTGGATTCGGTGGTGCTGCTGCATCTGCTGTGCGAACTGCGAAAGCAGGAAAACCTGCCACCCTTATTGGCCGTGCATGTCAATCACCGGATCAGTGACAATGCCAACACCTGGAGCAAATACTGCCAGCGCTTGTGCAAAAAGCTCGATGTAGAGCTGGAAGTTCGCAGCGTCGAGGTAGTGCCCGGAAAGCGGGGTCCGGAAGCCGCCGCACGGGATGCGCGTTACCAGATCTTTGAGGAGCTGGTGCAGGAGAATGAGACCCTGCTGCTGGCGCACCACCTGGACGACCAGGTGGAAACCTTCTTTTTGCGCTTGCTGCGGGGCGCGGGAACCCAGGGCCTGTCTGGCATGCCCGCCCAGCGCCGCCTGGCTCAGGGCGAATTATTCCGGCCTTTGCTGGGTTTCCAGCGGGAGCAGCTGCAGGAATATGCCACCGGCCACAAATTACAATGGGTGGAAGACGACAGCAATGCCAATACCCAGCTCAATCGCAATTATTTACGGCGGCAGGTATTGCCCCTGCTGGAGCAGCGCTGGCCGGGCTATCGCCGCAGTGTGATGCGCGGGGTAGATGCCATCCGCGAGGCAGAGAGCCAACTGCGGGAACAGCAGGGCGATCGGCTGCGGGGAGCAACCGGCGAGGATTTCGGTGAGGCCACCCTGCAGCTGTCGGCGTTGCATGAGCTGGGTGTGGAGGATTCTTCGCGCTTGTTGCGCAGTTGGCTAAAGCAGCTCGATTTGCCCAATCCGGGCCGCGATCAGCTGCGGGAATTTCTGCAACAGCTGGCACAAGCCGGGCCGGGTTCCAGGCCCAAATTACAAACCGCCAGCTATGTGGTGCGTCGCTACCGCGACAAATTGTATGCCAGTCGCAGTTTCGTCAATGAGGCGCTGCTGGTTGGACAGAGTCTGAAACCGGGTCAGGGGCTGACCATGCCCGGGTTGGGTCGGCTGGATCTGATTCCCGAACGCGGGGCGGGGATACGCGCCGACTGTGCCCTGGCGCTGGGGGTTGGCTTTCGCGACGGCGGTGAGCGCTGTCAGCCAGTCGGCCGCGAGCACGGTCAGAGCTTGAAAAAATTACTGCAGGAATACCGGGTGCCGCCCTGGTGGCGTGACCGATTGCCCTTGCTGGTGGTAGGGGACGAGCTGGTGGCGGTGGCCGACTTGTGGGTGTGCGAGGGTTTTCAGGCCGCAGCAGATGAAGAGGGCTATAAAGTGCGCTGGCAGCGAAATTCCCTGGTGCCTTCGGATTGAGTGGAATACCCCTTTCTGTTAAGCTGGCTTCCCATCTTTTGCAGGTGGGCGTTGCTGCTCATCGCCAGGTCTGCATCTTCAAAATTCAGCTAAAAGGCTCGACATGACGCGCTATGTTTTCGTCACCGGTGGTGTGGTTTCCTCATTGGGGAAGGGCATCGCCGCCGCTTCCCTTGCTGCGATTCTCGAGGCGCGGGGGCTCAAGGTAACCCTGCTTAAACTCGATCCCTATATCAATATGGATCCGGGCACCATGAGCCCGTTTCAGCACGGTGAGGTGTATGTCACCGAGGATGGTGCCGAGACCGATCTGGACCTCGGTCACTATGAGCGTTTTACCCATACCACCATGAAGAAAAAAAATAATTTCACCACCGGCCGGGTTTACCACGAGGTTTTGCGCAAGGAGCGTCGCGGCGACTACCAGGGGGCCACCGTACAGGTTATTCCCCACGTCACCGATGAAATCAAGCGTCGCATTCTGGCGGGTGCCAACGGTGCCGACATCGCAGTGGTGGAGATCGGTGGTACCGTGGGTGACATCGAGGGCCTGCCCTTTCTGGAAGCCACGCGCCAGCTCAAGGTCGAACTGGGCAGCACCCGCGCTCTGCTGATGCACCTGACGCTGGTGCCGTACATCGCCGCCGCCGGAGAAATCAAAACCAAGCCCACCCAGCACTCGGTCAAGGAGCTGCGTTCCATCGGTATGCAACCGGATGTGTTGCTGTGTCGCTGTGAAGTGGAGATTGGAGAGGGGGCGAGGAAGAAGATTGCGCTGTTCACCAACGTGGAGGAGCAGGCGGTAATTCCGGTACTGGATGCGGACTCCATCTACGAAATTCCCGCCATGCTGCATGAACATGGCCTGGATCGCATCGTGGTTGAACGTTTCGGACTGGAGTGTCCGGCGGCCGATCTGAGTGAGTGGGACGATGTTCTGCGCGGTGAGATCGAGGCGGACAAGGAAGTGACTGTGGCCATGGTCGGTAAGTACATGGAATTGCAGGACGCCTACAAATCACTGAATGAGGCACTCAAGCACGCCGGCATCCACACCCGTTCGCGGGTAAATATCCTGCACATAGACGCTGAACGTATTGAGAATGAAGGCATGGGGCTACTGGAAGAGGCGGACGCCATATTGGTGCCCGGTGGCTTCGGTGAGCGGGGCATAGAGGGCAAAATCATGGCAGCGCGTTACGCGCGCGAGAACCAAGTGCCCTACCTGGGGATTTGCCTGGGTATGCACGCGGCCCTGATTGAGTACGCCCGCAATGTCGCGGGGCTGGAAGGTGCGCACAGTACCGAGATGAACCCCGGCGCGGCCCATCCCGTGATTGCCCTGATTAGCGAGTGGCTGAATGCCGATGGCAGCACCGAGACCCGTGATGAGGGGTCTGATCTCGGCGGCACCATGCGTCTCGGGGCGCAGGAGTGCCATCTGGTGGAGGGCTCGATTTCGCGTGAACTGTATGGCGGGGAGTTCTGTTTTGAACGCCATCGCCATCGCTATGAGGTCAACAACAACTATGTTGAGCAGTTGCAAGAGGCGGGCTTGAGAATTGCGGGTTGGTCTGCCGATCACTCCCTGGTGGAGATGATCGAAGTGCCGGATCATCCCTGGTTTGTGGCCTGCCAGTTCCACCCAGAGTTTACCTCGCGTCCGCGTAGCGGTCATCCGCTGTTTACTGGCTTTGTAAAGGCTACACTGGCTCGCAAGGCAGAGTTCCAAGCATGATAAAAACCCGGAACAGCATCGCCGTCGCCAACCTGACCGTTGCTAACGACAAGCCCTTCGTCCTGTTCGGCGGCGTCAACGTGCTGGAGTCGCGGGATTTTGCCCTGCACTGCGCGGAGCACTATGTCGAAATCTGTTCCCGGTTGGAGATCCCTTACGTGTTCAAGGCCTCCTATGACAAGGCCAATCGCTCCTCTATTCACTCTTTTCGCGGCCCCGGGCTGGAGGAGGGATTGTCGATCCTGGCGGCGGTCAAGGAACAGTTTGGCGTGCCGGTGATTACCGATGTCCATGAACCCGCGCAAGCGGCTCCCGCGGCAGAGGTTTGCGAGGTCATTCAATTGCCGGCGTTCCTGGCGCGACAGACCGATCTGGTGCAGGCCATGGCTGCTACCGGCGCCGTAATCAACGTCAAGAAACCCCAGTTCCTGAGCCCCGGGCAGATGGGAAATATTGTCGAAAAAATTAACCAGTGTGGTAATGACAAGGTCATACTGTGTGAGCGTGGCACCCAGTTGGGCTACGACAACCTGGTGGTCGATATGTTGGGTTTTCACACCATGATCCAGGCCAGCGGTGGGGCACCCCTGATCTTTGATGTTACCCATGCCCTGCAGTGTCGCGATCCACTCGGCGCCGCCTCTGGTGGTCGCCGCCGGCAGGTGGCCCAATTAGGGCGCGCCGGCCTGGCGGTGGGAATTGCCGGTCTTTTCCTGGAAGCCCACCCCGACCCGGACCAGGCCTTGTGCGATGGCCCCAGCGCGCTGCCTTTGGCGCAACTGGAACCGTTTCTGCAGCAGATGAAATCGGTGGATGAGTTGGTAAAATCGCTGCCAGAGCTTGATATTAAATAGCCAGAGCTTGATATCACACGAATGAATAAAAGAGATATGGAGAGGTGTCGATGAGCGCGATTGCTGATGTGCAGGCTTACGAGGTGCTGGATTCCCGGGGGAATCCCACCGTGCAGGCCGATGTGGTATTGCAAGATGGGACGACGGGCAGCGCTTGTGCTCCAAGCGGCGCCTCCACGGGTTCGCGGGAAGCACTGGAATTGCGCGACGGCGATGCCGAACGCTATCTGGGCAAAGGTGTTCTGCAGGCGGTAGCCAATGTGAATGGCCCCATCCGGGAACTGTTGTCTGGTCGCGACGTGACCGATCAACGCGACCTGGACCAGGCCATGATTTCTGCCGATGGCAGCGACAACAAAGCTGTTTTTGGTGCCAATGCTATCCTCGCGGTTTCACTGGCAGCGGCCAAGGCGGCAGCACAGAGCAAGCGGGTTCCACTGTATCGACATATAGCGGAGCTCAACGGCAGCGTTGAATTCAGCATGCCGGTACCGATGATGAACATTCTCAACGGCGGCGAGCACGCCGACAACAATGTCGATATCCAGGAATTTATGGTGCTGCCGGTGGGCGCGCCCAGCTTCGCCGAGGCGCTGCGTACCGGCGCCGAAATATTTCACCGGCTCAAGCAAGTGCTCAGTGGTATGGGACTTAGCACAGCGGTGGGTGACGAGGGCGGTTTTGCCCCCAACCTGCCCTCCAACGAGGCAGCACTGGAGGTGATCGCGGAGGCAGTTGCCAAAGCCGGCTACCAGTTGGGAAGCGATGTCGCGCTGGCACTGGACTGCGCGGCTTCCGAGTTCTATCGCGACGGCGTCTATGACCTTGCCGGTGAGGGCAAGCATTTCAGCAGTGATGATTTCACTGACTATCTCGCGGACCTGGCTGCCCGGCATCCTATTATTTCCATCGAGGACGGGATGGACGAGAGCGACTGGGATGGCTGGAAGACCCTGACCGACAAGCTTGGAGACACAGTGCAAGTGGTGGGCGACGATCTGTTTGTCACCAATACCCGCATTCTTGCCGAAGGTATCGACAAGGGCGTCGCCAACTCCATCCTGATCAAGTTCAACCAGATCGGCAGTCTCAGTGAAACACTGGATGCCATCGCCATGGCCAAAGCCGCGGGCTATACCGCCGTGATTTCTCACCGTTCCGGTGAAACCGAGGACACAACCATCGCCGATCTGGCGGTGGCCACCGCTGCGGGCCAGATCAAGACCGGCTCCTTGTGTCGCTCTGACCGGGTCGCCAAGTACAACCGACTGCTGCGCATTGAGGCGGAGCTCGGGGCAGCGGCGCCGTACCGGGGTCGTGCAGAGTTTGCCTCGGTCACCTGAGCTGCGGCCAGCGTCGGCCTGCCCCTGTCTATGAAGTGGCTGGCGGCGGCGCTCTTTGTCCTTTTTGTTTTGCTGCAGTATCGGCTCTGGTTCCCCGAGGGAAGTAAGGCCGAGCTGGCGCGCCTGGAAGCGGAAATCCAGACTCAGGAATCGCTGAACCAGGGGTTGCGGGTGCGTAACCGGCAACTGGAACTGGAAGTGCTGGAACTGCAACAGGGGCTGGACAGCTTTGAAGAGCGCGCCCGGGAAGATCTGGGCATGATCAAGGACGGGGAAACCTACTACCAGATAGTCCACCGGGAAACGGAACAAGCGAGTGAGTGAGGCTGATACCAGGCCCTGCTACTGGGGGGTGGTGCCGGCGGCGGGCCTGGGCGAACGCATGGGCGCCGCTGTTCCCAAGCAGTATCTTGAATTGGCAGGCCAGACCGTTATTTCCCATACCGTGCAGCGCATGCTGGATTGGGAATTTCTGCAAGGGCTGCTGGTGGCCCTGCATCGCGATGACAAATGGTGGCCACAGCAGGCAGTTGCCAGTGATAGGCGGGTAGAAACCGTAGTGGGTGGAGACCAGCGCTGCTACTCGGTACTCGCAGCCCTGAAGGCATTGGGTGGACGAGCGGCGCCACAGGACTGGGTATTGGTGCATGATGCTGTCAGACCCTGCATACGCCGCGAGGATGTGGAGAGCTTGCGCACTGGGCTGGAGCAGGATGCGGTGGGAGGATTACTGGCGCTGCCGGTGGCGGAAACGGTCAAACGTGCAGACACTGACGGCCGGGTAGAAGCGACCCTTGATCGCCAGGGCCTGTGGTTGGCACAGACACCGCAGATGTTTCGTTACGGACAGTTACTGGATTGCCTGCAGGTGGCCCTGGATAATGATGAGCAGGTAACCGATGAAGCGGCGGCGATCGAACTCGCGGGTCTGCAGCCACGACTGATTGCAGGGGCCGGCTCCAACATTAAAATTACCATGCCAGCGGACCTGGCCACGGCCGAAGCCTGGCTGGCCCGGGGAGAATAAAGCCATGCGAATCGGCCACGGTTACGATGTACATGCTTTCGGCGCAGGCGACCATATTGTTCTGGGTGGTGTGCGCATTCCCCATGCGCAGGGTCTGCTCGCCCATTCCGACGGTGATGTGCTCATTCATGCGCTGTGCGATGCCCTGTTGGGCGCTATCGCCGCGGGTGACATAGGTCAGCATTTTCCGGATGACGATCCCGCCAACGCCGATATCGACAGCCGCATATTACTGCGCAAGGTTTGTGGCCTGGTCGCCGGCGCCGGGTTGGCGCTGGGCAATGCCGATATCACCATCGTTGCCCAGACTCCGAAAATGGCGCCCCACATCCCGGCCATGCTGGAGAATCTGGCGGCAGATTTTCAGGTGGCCAGTAGGCAACTCAATATCAAGGCGACGACCACCGAAGGCCTGGGGTTCGCCGGGCGCAACGAAGGTATCGCAGTGCACGCGGTGGTGCTGTTATGCCCGGGCAGCTGAAGCTTTTATGCCCGGGCAGCTGAAGCTCTTATGACCGGGCAGCTGAAGCTCTCACTGGACTGGCCCAGAGCAGGGGGAACGCCTGGTACTCGCGCCTTGATCCGGGTGCACGCTGAGGATTTTGAAGTTGAGGAAACGCTGGGCTTTGTCGCGGATGGAGACGGCGAGCACAGTCTGCTGCAGATCGAGAAACGCGGCTTGAACACGGCGGATATCGTGCGCGGCCTGTCGCGACTGGCCGCGGTCCCCGAACGTGATATTGGCTACTGTGGCCTCAAGGACAAACACGCGGTGACTCGCCAGTGGTTCAGTGTGGGCTTGGCCGGCCGGGCGGAGCCCGATTGGTCGAGGCTGGAGGATGACAGTATTCGTGTGCTGCAACAGCACCGCCACCGCCGCAAATTGCGGCGCGGTGTGCATCGGGGCAACCGCTTTCGGCTGCGCCTGCGTGAGCTGCGTGGTGAACGGGATGAGCTGGAGAAAAAACTGCAGCAGCTTAAGGCGGTTGGTGTTCCCAATTACTACGGTGAGCAGCGTTTCGGGCGCGCCGGCGGCAACCTCAAGGGGGCGCTGGGCTGGTTGACCGGGTCAGAGCGCACCCCCCGGCGCCAGCGCAAGAGCCTTTATCTCTCCACTGCACGCTCTTTTCTGTTCAACGAACTGCTGGGTGCACGGGTGCGCGAGGAGTGCTGGCAGATCCCACAACCCGGAGATGTTTGTATCCTGAGTGGCAGCAGCAGCTTCTTTGCCTGTGACGGCAGTGAGCCGGGTATTCAGGAACGGGCGGCGGCGGCGGACCTGCACCTGGGATTGCCGCTGTGGGGTAGCGGCCGGCGGGCCGCAAGTGCGGCCATTCAAGCGCAGGAGAATGCCTGCATCGGTGCCTGGTCTGGATTGTGCCAGGCGTTGGAACAGCAGGGTTTACGGCTGGCTTATCGCCCGGCCCGCCTGATAGCGGATGACTTTTGTTGGCAGTTTTGTGATGATGACCAATTGCAATTGAACTTTGAATTAGTCAGTGGGGGGTTTGCCACCGCGGTGCTGAGAGAACTGGTTTTGCACGACGATAACAGTACAGGGGAACAAGCCAGCGGTGAATAGCCTGGAAGTGAAGGGTATCGGGATGACTTCCCAGCGTACCCGCGAGCGCATGGTAAAACGTCTGCGCGAGCAGGGCATCAGTGATGCCGTGGTGATGGATGTGATGCGCAATACCCCACGTCACATGTTCGTCGATGAAGCCCTGGCACAGCGCGCCTACGAAGACAGCTCCCTACCGATCGGCTATTCCCAGACCTTGTCGCAACCCTATATTGTGGCGCGCATGACCGAGTTGTTACTGGCGGGAGGGCCCTTACAGCGGGTGTTGGAAGTGGGAACCGGCTCTGGCTACCAGACTGCGATACTGGCCCAACTGGTGGGTCGGGTTTTCAGTGTGGAGCGCATTAAACCCCTGCAAAAAAAGGCGCGCCAGCGCTTGCGCACCTTGCGTTTGAACAATGTGCAGCTGTGTCACAGCGACGGTGGTATGGGCTGGCAGCAACACGCACCCTACGACGGCATACTGGCCACGGCGGCGCCGGAGCAGATACCCGAGGAGTTGTTGGCGCAACTGGCAATGGGCGGTCGCCTGGTTATTCCGGTGGGTGTCGATACCCAGCATCTGCAGCTGGTGGTGCGCACCCCGGCGGGTTTTGAGAGTGTTTGTGTGGACAAGGTGCGCTTTGTTCCACTGCGTCCGGGACTGGTGAGATAGCAATTCCGATGACACCACTGAGTATTTTTGCCCGGGGCATGGCCATGGGCGCCGCGGATATTGTTCCCGGGGTATCAGGCGGCACCATTGCCTTCATTACCGGGATTTATCCGACCTTGCTCAACAGCTTGACCCGCTTTGACACTGAGGCGCTGAAGCTGGCCCTGCGCGGCGATTTTGCCGGCTGCTGGAAGCACGTCAACGGCAATTTCCTGCTGGCCTTGTTATTGGGAATTGCCACCAGCCTGGCATCGCTGGCCCGTTTGGTCAGTTGGTTGTTACATGCGTATCCGGAGCCCCTGTGGGGGTTTTTCTTTGGTTTGATACTGGCGTCTGCGCTGCTGTTGCTGGGTCAGATCGCGCGCTGGCAGTGGCCGCAGGTATTATCGCTGTTACTGGGCGCCGGTATCGCCCTGACGATTGGGCTGATGCCTTCCACCGGCTTTGTTGTCGGTAACGCGGGAATTTTCCTGGCGGGCTTTATTGCCATCTGCGCCATGCTCCTGCCGGGAATTTCGGGCAGTTTCATCCTGGTGTTGCTCGGCATGTACAGCAGCGTGCTGGCAGCGCTGAAGGGTTTGGAGATTGGTTTTCTGGTTATTTTTGCGATGGGTGCGGTGTGTGGTTTGTTATTCTTTTCTCGCTTCTTGCAATGGTTGCTGAGGCACTTCTACCAGGCCACGATTGCACTGCTGACCGGATTCCTGTTCGGTTCGCTCTCCATCGTCTGGCCCTGGAAGCGCGTGCTCGGCTGGGTGGTGGGCAGCAAGGGCCAGTTGCAGCCGGCGCAACAGCTGCCGGTGCTGCCGGACGAGTATCTGACGCGCACCGGTGAAGATCCCCTGGTACTGGTCTGCATCCTGGCGGCTCTGACCGGGCTGTTCCTGGTATGGTTGCTGGATCACAAGTGGGGACGCCTGCAAGTGGAGAGCCCTTGAGCGACCATGCGGACACTGGGCACGCTAAGTTTGCTTGCATTGCTAACGGCTTGCGCCGGAGACCCGCCACGGGCACCGGTAGAAGATCGCTACGGTCGATGGGTCGGCCACGACGCGGTCATTCCCGACAACTACCAAGTGAAGCGCGGCGATACTTTATATGCCATCGCCTGGCGCTATAGTTTCGATTTTCGTGGTTTGGCGCGGGCCAACTCCATCGCCGCGCCGTACACGATATATCCGGGCCAGACCCTGGTGTTGCGCGAGAGTGTCCACAGGACTACAAGCGGGGCGCCCGCAGCTAAAACTGCGTCCGGCACCCGCAGCAAATCTTCATCTTCCAGGAATAGCAAAGTCACAGCGCGCAAGCAGACTGGCTCTGGCTCTGGCTCTGGCAGTGCCGGTGCAGGCAAGCCTGTTGGCAAGTGGCGCTGGCCTACCGAGGGCAAGATAGTTCGGGGATATTCCGGAACCGTGCACAAGGGTGTGGATATCGACGGTAAGGCGGGTGATGCGGTGCGCGCGGTCGCCGCGGGCAAGGTGGTGTACGCCGGCAGTGGCATCGTCGGTTACGGCAACTTGTTGATTGTCAAGCACAATGACATCTACCTCAGCGCCTATGGACACAACCGGAGTTTGCTGGTGCAGGAGGGGGAGAGTGTTGCCGTCGGGCAGCGTATTGCCGAAAAAGGCAGCAGCGCCACTAACGCGGTCAAGTTACATTTTGAAATACGGCGAGAGGGCAAGCCTGTGGATCCCGTCACGCTGCTTCCGAGCCGGTGAATCGGCGCCCATCGGAACGCCGATTTGAGCGCCCCCGGAGCCGCAGGCGCGCTGTTTTCGTCGTTTTCGCGGTTGCCGGGAGAGTACCCATTCGGGTTAGAAAACACGGCTTGTAGTTGCCATGGGTTCGCGTTAACCTAAACGGCCGGTTGGATCATACACTCGAAAACAGAACAATAACGGGGTATTGCTATGGAAGCACAAACTGGCACGATCGAGGTCAAATCGAAGCCTGTAGTGCGCGGTAAGAAGAAAACCGCGGCAACGGAAACGAAGAAGCCCCGGCCTGCGGTTAAGAATGCCAAGGACAGGAATGGGCAGGTCAAGAAAGCCCCCCTCAAAAATGCCAGGGATAAGGTAGTCAAGCCCACTGCCAATTCCTCTGCGCGGAGCTCTGCGACCACTGAGCAGAGTGAGAAGCAGCTCCGCAAGTCTCTTGACGCCACGCAACTGTATTTGAATGAAATTGGCTATTCGCCGCTGCTGACACCGGGAGAAGAGGTGTATTTCGCACGGCTGGCCCGCAAAGGTGAAGAAGCTGGACGCAAGCGCATGATCGAGAGCAATCTGCGTTTGGTGGTCAAGATCGCCCGCCGCTATATCAACCGTGGATTGACCCTGCTGGACCTGATCGAAGAAGGGAATCTGGGCTTGATTCGGGCGGTAGAGAAGTTTGATCCCGAGCGCGGGTTCAGGTTCTCCACCTATGCCACCTGGTGGATACGCCAGACCATCGAACGCGCGATCATGAACCAGACCCGCACCATTCGTCTGCCGATTCATGTGGTCAAGGAATTGAATGTCTACCTGCGCGCCGCCCGCGAACTGACTCAGCGTCTGGATCACGAGCCCTCGGCGGACGAGATTGCGGTGCTGCTGGACAAGCCAGTCTCGGAAGTGAAGCGCATGCTGGGACTGAACGAGCGTGTGGCATCGGTGGATATCCCGCTGGGACCGGACTCAGAAAAGTCCCTGCTGGATACCATCCCCGACTCCACCGTCAACGACCCGGCCCAGTTGTTGCAGGACAGCGATATCAAGGACAACATCGGCCAGTGGTTGTGTGAGCTGAGCGACAAGCAGCGGGAAGTGGTCTCGCGCCGCTTCGGCCTGCGCGGCTATGAGACCAGCACCCTGGAAGAGGTAGGTCGCGAGATTGGCCTGACCCGCGAGCGTGTTCGCCAGATTCAGGTCGAAGCCCTGAAGCGCCTGCGCGTAATCATGGAAACCCAGGGACTCTCCAGCGAGTCGATCTTCGGGTAGCGCTGACCCCAATCGCGCGAGATTCCCGTTTTCAAAAAAAAAGCGGCCAGTGGCCGCCGATTTCTTTTTTTTTTGCAAACTAGCGTTCCAGATACTGCAACTTGTCAGGCTTGTTCTCCCACTCGGTGGAATCCGGGGGGGATGCTTTCATTTCCGTGATATTGGGCCAGACTTCTGCCAGGTCGGCGTTCAATTCCAGGAAGACCTGTTCGCTTTCGGGCAGTTCGTCTTCAGCGAATATGGCATCCACCGGGCATTCCGGTTCACACAGCGCACAGTCAATACACTCATCCGGGTGGATCACCAGCATATTCGGTCCTTCGTAAAAACAGTCAACCGGGCACACCTCGACACAGTCGGTAAGCTTGCACTTGATGCACTGTTCCGCAACAACAAACGTCATTGAATAAGCCTCCAGGGGCGCCAAGCTAGCGGCCGTTAGTTTACCCGTTCGAACCTGAGAATTGAACCGGTTTTCAGTCCAGTCTTGACTTGAGTTTATAGAGCGTGTCCAAAGCCTGGCGCGGGCTCAGATCGTCCAGTTCCAGATTCTCCAGCTCCTCCAGCAGGGGGTGCGGTGCCGGGCTTGAGAACAGGTCCGGTTGCGCGGGCGGCGGGCTGCCGGGGTTGGCTGGTGCACCGGCTTCCAGCTCTGCCAGCTTGTGCTTTGCGGCGTTCAGCACCGCCCTGGGTATACCCGCCAGCTTCGCCACCTGCAGGCCATAGCTGCGATTTGCAGGGCCCTCCTGGATATTGTGCAGGAATACGATGTGATCCTGATACTCGGTGGCATCCAGGTGGATGTTGGCCATGGTTGGGCACTGCTCCGGCAGGCTGGTCAGTTCAAAGTAATGGGTAGCGAACAAGGTGAATGCCTGCACCTGCTGGGCCAGTTGTAAGGCGGCGGCCCAGGCCAGGGCCAGACCATCGAAGGTGCTGGTGCCGCGGCCAACCTCATCCATCAGCACCAGGCTGTTGGGGGTGGCGTTGTGCAGGATATTGGCAGTTTCTGTCATTTCCACCATAAAGGTAGAGCGGCCACCGGCGAGATCGTCGGACGAACCTATACGGGTGAAAATGCGGTCAACCGGCGCCAGTCGCACGGCTTTTGCGGGAACAAAACTGCCGACATGGGCCAGTAGTGCGATCACTGCGGTTTGCCGCATGTAAGTGGATTTACCACCCATGTTGGGCCCGGTGATCAGCAGCATGCGGCGCTGCTGATTGAGCAGGCAGTCATTGGCGATGAAGGGCTCTTCCAGCACTTGTTCCACCACCAGGTGGCGACCGGCTTCAATATCGATGGTTTGCTCGCTCACAAACTCCGGTTGGCACAGGCTGAGGTTTTCGGCGCGCTCGGCCAGGCAGCCCAGTACATCCAGCTCCGACACCGCCGCGGCAGTCGTTTGCAGGGCCAGTAACTGTTCGTTAAGGCGATCCAGTAACTCCTCGTAGAGCAGTTTTTCCCGGGCTAGAGCCCGGCTCTTGCTGCTCAGGGCCTTATCCTCAAACTCCTTCAGCTCCGGGGTGATGTAGCGCTCGGCGTTTTTCAGGGTCTGGCGACGCACATACTCTGCCGGAGCCCGCGCTGACTGCAGCTTGCTGATTTCAATATAGTAGCCGTGGACCCGGTTGTAGCCGACTTTGAGAGTACTGATACCGGTTTGCTCGCGTTCGCGTTGCTCGATTTCCAATAGATAGTCGCCGGCGTGGGTATTGATCTGGCGCAGCTCATCCAGTTCTTCGTCGTAGCCAGCGGCGATCACCCCGCCTTCCCGCAACACCACCGGTGGGTTTTCCTTTATCGCCCGCTCTAGCAAGGCCACCGTATCCGGGTACTCGTTACACTGCTGTTGCAGTTGTGACAACAACGGCGTCTGGCAGCGATTGAGTTCGTTGCGCAGTTTAGGCAGAGCAGCCAACGACTGGGCCAGTCGGGACAGGTCACGGGGCCGGGCCGAACGCAGTGCAACCCTGGCCAGAATGCGCTCCATATCACCAATGGGTTTGAGAGTGTCGCGTACCAGCTCAAACTGATAGTTGTTACACAGCGCCCTGATCGCCTGCTGGCGCGCCTCCAATACGGTGGTGTCGGTGATGGGTCGGTGCAGCCAGCGTCGCAGCATGCGCCGGCCCATGGCGGTGACGCTGGTGTCGAGGACGGAAAACAGGGTGTTGCTGTCGCCGCCGGTTAAATTGGTATCAATTTCCAGATTGCGGCGGGTGGCCGCATCCATGATTACACCATCCTCATGCCGCTCCGGACCGAGACTGGTAATATGGGGTAGCTGGTTGCGCTGGGTTTCCTTGACGTATTGCAACAGGCAGCCCGCTGCGGCAATGGCCAGTGACAGATCAGCGCAGCCAAAACCCTGCAGGTCGTGGGTCTGGAACTGGTCATTCAGGGCTTTCTCGGCGCTGTCGGTGTCAAATTCCCATTGCGGCTGGCTGCGGGCACCGCGCCGACCAGTGACGGCGGGGTACAGAATCCCCTCCTGGTAGAGCAGTTCCGCCGGTTGCAGTCGTTCCAGTTCACTGAGCAGGGCTGCCTCGCCCTCAACTTCCAGTACCCTGAAACGGCCAGCGCTGAGATCCAGATGCGCCAGGCCGTACCTCTCGCCGTGCTGGGCCAGGGCCAGCAGCAGGTTATCCCGGGATTCCTCCAGCAGCGCTTCATCGCTGAGAGTGCCGGGGGTGATAACCCGCACTACTTGCCGTTCCACCAGACCCTTGCTGGTGGCGGGGTCGCCGATCTGTTCGCAGATAGCCACCGATACCCCGGCTTTCACCAGCCGGGCCAGGTAGCCCTCCGCCGCGTGGTACGGCACGCCACACATGGGAATAGGTTCACCGCCGGATTTGCCGCGAGCGGTGAGGGTAATATCCAGTAAGTCCGCCGCTTGTTTGGCGTCCTCAAAAAACAGCTCGTAAAAATCTCCCATACGGTAGAACAGCAGCTGGTCCGGGTGCTGGGCCTTGATGCGCAGGAATTGCTGCATCATGGGGGTGTGTTGCTGGTTTTTGAGCGTGGTCACGGATGTTGAGGCGGGGAAAAGCGCTAGTGTACGTGAACTGGTCGAGCGTCGCCACGTCGGGCGCTGCGCGCCGCTAAGCCGGGCGTCGCTATGCCAATTCTTCCTCGTGCAGCACTGGCAGCACCTGCTCGGCAAACAGGTGCAGGCTCTGCCAGGCCAGCTCCGGGTTGATGCCGCCGCACAGGGGGTGGAACTGTATGGGCTGCTCGCGCACCATGCCGCGTGCGGCCTCGATCAATTCGGCGGGTGTGTAGACTTTGTAGGCACCGCTGGCGCGCAGCTCATCCGTATTGTCGTAGTGCTGGTAAGGGCTGAATACCTGGGCCTGTTCCGCCCAGCGCGCGTAAATATTGGTTTCGTGGAGTACGTGGGGGGCAATTTGCTCCCAGTAGGCATCGGGTTCCTCGGCCACGAAGGTGACCGTGGAGGGCGCCGCCGGCATCGGGCCGGGATCCGGCTTGCCCAGTTTTTGCAGTTCCTCGCGGTAGTATTCGAAGATCTCGGGTCCTGAGGGAATAAAAAAATCCGCGTGTTTGGCGGCCCGGCGGGCCGCCGGTTTGCTGCTGCCGCCCATCAGTAGCATGGGTCTGGGTTCGCTGTGGGGACGGGGAGTGATGGTCACGGTGCGGTCCCCGTGCTGGAAGGTCTCGCCGCTCCAGGCCTGTTGCAGAAACGGGCCGATACTGTCCATATAATCCTTGCGCACCGTGAGGCTCTTGCCGACCGCGGCAAACTCCTCCTCCCGGTAGCCGCCACTCAGCACCGGGATCACCCGACCGCGACTGATGATATCCAGCACCGTCAGGTCCTCCGCCAGTTGCACCGGGTCGTGCAGGGGTGCAATCAAGGCCGATATGAACATGCGCATAGCGGTGGTGCGCGCCGCAATGGCCGCCGCAAATACCAGCGGGGAAGGACAGTAACCATCCTCGGAACCGTGGTGTTCTGACAGGTGCACACTGCGAAACCCGTTCTGTTCTCCCCAGGCACATTGCTCTATGGCTGCCTGGTACATGTCGGCGCGGCTGGTTGTGCAAATGTCGGGCTGGCGCATATCGAAGCGGAGCATTACGTCGGCCATGTTGGTCTCCTGGTAAAAAAAGTGGGTGATCACCCATTGTAGTGGCTGCGGATGCGACCTGAGCGCATTGGATGAAAAAAATTCCCGCGAGGGCTTGCTTCGGTTTGCAAATACTGGTTACATATACAGTACTCGCACAGGTGATCTTCCTGTGGCCAAAGCGGTCAACCACCGGTGCGGGCCAGATAAAAGATACAAGACCCATCAGAGGTGAATTATGGACGCCAATAAAGAAAAAGCACTCGCAGCCGCGCTCAGCCAGATAGATCGCCAGTTCGGCAAGGGCACTGTCATGCGTATGGGGGACACCGAGCTCGTGACAATACCCTCAATCTCCACCGGCTCGCTGGGCCTGGATATCGCACTCGGTATCGGTGGTTTGCCGCGCGGACGCATCGTCGAAATATACGGCCCGGAATCTTCCGGCAAGACTACTCTGACCCTGCAGGTGATTGCGGAGGCGCAGAAAGTGGGCGGCACGGCGGCATTCATTGACGCGGAACACGCGCTGGACCCGCTCTATGCAGAGAAGGTGGGTGTAAAGTTAGACGACCTCATCGTATCCCAGCCGGATACCGGTGAGCAGGCCCTGGAAGTGACCGAAATGCTGGTCAGATCGGGTGCGGTGGACGTGCTGGTGATCGACTCCGTTGCCGCCCTGACACCGAAGGCGGAGATAGAGGGGGAAATGGGGGATCATCACGTCGGCTTGCAGGCACGCTTGCTGAGCCAGGCTATGCGCAAACTTAC
The DNA here is from genome assembly GCA_027295405.1 of Gammaproteobacteria bacterium. GTDB lineage: Bacteria > Pseudomonadota > Gammaproteobacteria > Pseudomonadales > Halieaceae > JAPUKZ01. Next base: position 855 of record JAPUKZ010000054.1, on the reverse strand, counting down.
CGCCGCCATCAAGCAAACCAATAGCCTGGTGATCTTCATCAACCAGATCCGGATGAAAATCGGGGTCATGTTTGGCAATCCGGAAACCACCACCGGCGGTAATGCCCTGAAATTCTATTCTTCAGTGCGCCTCGATATTCGCCGCATCGGCGCGGTGAAAGATGGCGACGAGGTTATCGGCAACGAAACCCGGGTGAAAGTGGTCAAGAACAAGGTGGCCCCGCCCTTCAAACAGGCCGAATTCCAGATCATGTACGGCAGTGGCATCTACCACCTGGGTGAAGTGATTGACCTCGGGGTCAAACAGGGCCTGGTGGACAAGGCTGGTGCCTGGTATGCCTACAAGGGCGACAAGATCGGTCAGGGCAAGGCTAATGCAGCCCGCTATCTGGAAGAGAATCCGGCGGTGGCCGAGGAGATCGAGACACAGATCCGCGCGCAACTGCTGAACCTGCCTCCGCCCAGACAGAAGGAGGAAAGCGCCGAGTCGGAAATCATGGCAGGGGAGCCAGTAGTCGAGGAATAGTCCAGCGCTGGGTCGGGCCGCGATCGGTCGGGCCGCGATCGGTCGGTGGCAGCCCGCTAGTTCACCGGCCCACACCAGCGCCCTTGCGTGCCATGAGACCCGCTTATGGTGCGCTTTTTTGGGTAGCTGCATGATGCATAATCACAATATGCCTGAATCTGAAGAATCCACATCTGCAAACAGCGAAGCTGTAAATCCCAGGGATATCCGCCTGGCTGCCATGGATTTTCTGGCGCGGCGGGAGCATTTACAGCGCGAACTGCAGCTCAAACTCCACAAGCGCTTCGCTGAGAGTGGCGCTATCGCTGACGTTCTACAGCAGTTGGAGG
>JAPUKZ010000053.1 GCA_027295405.1 Gammaproteobacteria bacterium | reverse complement strand
ACGGGGGTCAAAAGCTTCGCGATAACCCGCCGGGAAACCGTCGCCAAAGCATTCAGCCAGCCCCGCTCCCTGTTCCTCTCCATACTGCTCCAGCAGTCGATCGCGCAGCCGGTCTTCCCAGGACTGGGTTATCTCGACAATTTCCTGTTCCAGTTCAGACACCTTGTACTCCTGGGGGTCATCCGGATTCAGCAGCAGCACAAAGTGAATGCGGACCAAAATTGATTCTGAAAAAAATGTCGTGAACTCGCTGTGCTCGGTTCCCAGTGTGTCACACAACATGTTTTGAATGAGGATGCGCTTGGCCGTGGAGTAGCGGTCCCGTGGCATGTACACCAGGCAGTTGAAAAATTTACCATGCGCCGATTGCCGCGCAAACAGCCGCACGTGGCGTCGTTCCTGAATCTGGTTGACGGCGTTGGCCATCCGGTACAACTCATCCACCTCCGCCTGGAACAATTCATCCCGCGGGAACAATTCCAACACCCGCGCCAGCTCGCGGCCTTCGTGATTGCTGTCATCCAGGCCGGAACGCTTGAGGACCTCCGCCACCTTCAATCGCACAATGGGAATCAGGGTGGGGCTCTGGGTGTACACGACCGAGGTGTAGAGCCCCAGAAAGCGGTGTTGTAGCACCACGTGGCCGGATTCGTCCAACTGGTTTATTTCGATGTATTCCGGGTAGGCCAGTCGGTGCACCCGCGAGCGTAGTCGGGATTTACTGAAGGTCACTTCCCGCTCCAGCAGAAGCTCCGGTTCTGCCATGGCGGTTTGCAGATCGCGCGCCAGGTCAAAACGGCCACTGGTGCCGCGATGTCTCAGTGAACCCAGGCGACTCTCAGGGATATCGATCACCTCAATCCGATCACCCTGATACTGCACACCCAGGCACTCATAACCCAACAGGGTAAAATGATCGCGATCCAGCCATTCCAGAAAGGCCGCATGTTCCTCGCGCTGGGCTTTCTCCACCTCGCTGCCACCCTTAACCACCGCGGTAACCTCGGCCAACTTGCTGCGCATGGCTGCGAAATCACCAACCACACAGGCGACCTCCGCCAGGATATCAGTCAGCGTGCGGGTCATTTCGGCAATTTCTTCGCTCTTGGAGCGGCGATCGATGCCGAAAAAAATCAGACTGACTATTTGCTGGGAGTCATCTCCCTTGGCCGAGATAGCGCTGATCTTCCCGTCCTCGGCCCGCTCCACCGCAAAGTTCTGCCCGTGCAGCAAATGGATGGTGGTGTTGCGGCGATTCAATTCACCACGCACAGAGTCGAGCAGGAAAGGCATATCCGGCGCCACCAGCATCACCGCCGTGTGGTTGCTCTCCCAGCCGTGTTTCTCCAGATCCGGATTGAAAATACTGACCTTGGCCAGTTCCCCCGGCCAACGCTGTACTGCGTTAAAACAGCCGTAGATAAAGCCGTACATATCATCGACTTTGGTACCCTCAAGGTCCTCCGCGGGGAAGGAGCGGAAAAAAATCCGGGCCAGGGCATCCACCAGTAGCCCCGCCTCCGGTTCCGCCCGTTCGGCAATCATCTGTGACAGTTCGTGCAGGAGTTTCTTCTTACCTTTTTCCCAGCCCATATCGGCCTCTGTCGGAACTAGACATGCTAAGCATAGTCTATTTGGTTACAATGCTGCGCGCATTAAACCGCTCATTATTACAGGAGATCACAAGGCGTGCACCGGCAGGAGATTGGCCAACTGCAAGACTGGCTAAGCCAACAAATAATAGGGCAGGAGCAGCTGGTACAACGCCTGCTTATTGCGCTGCTTTCAGATGGGCATCTATTGGTAGAGGGCGCACCGGGCCTGGCCAAAACCCGCGCCATAAAATCGCTCTCGGAAGGTGTGGAAGGCAGTTTTCACCGCATCCAGTTCACCCCGGACCTGCTCCCGGGGGACGTCACCGGCACCGAGATTTATCGACCGCAGGAGGGAGCGTTTCACTTCCAGCGCGGGCCGATCTTCAACAGCCTCATTCTGGCGGACGAAATCAATCGGGCCCCCGCCAAGGTCCAGTCGGCGCTGCTGGAGGCGATGGGGGAAAGACAGGTGAGTGTGGGCAGCGAAACCTACCCCCTGCCCTCCCTGTTCCTGGTGATGGCAACCCAGAACCCCATCGAACAGGAGGGAACCTATCCCTTACCGGAAGCACAGCTGGACCGGTTCCTGCTGCATGTCAACGTCGGTTATCCGGATAGTGAGGCGGAAGCACGCATCTTGCGATTGACACGTAGCGAGGCGCAGCCGCAGCAACAGGTGCAGCCCACACCGCTTTCCCAGCAGAGCATATTTTCCGCTCGCCAGGAAATTTTACAGCTGCACATGGCTGAACCGGTGGAGCGCTATCTGGTGGAACTGGTTATTGCCACCCGCGAGCCGGGCAAGTACTCAGGCGATCTGGAACGGTGGATCGAATATGGAGGCAGCCCCCGGGCCACGATAGCCCTGGACCGCTGCGCTCGCGCCCATGCCTGGTTACGGGGTGCGGAATTCGTCTCGCCGGATGATGTTCAGGCAGTTATCGCCGATGTGCTCAGGCACCGTCTGATTCTCAGTTTCGAGGCGGAAGCCAATGGTGTGAGCAAAGACGAGGTCATCGCCGAGCTAGTACGCAACGTCCCGGTCGCATGAACCCCTGTCAAGGTCCTTACTGCGAGCTGGCGCAGTTGATAGACGAGCGCCACAGCGGGCGGCAGCTGAACCTGTTGCAGCGCAACCGTGCCCTCAGCGCGCTGTCCGGCCCCAACAAAACCAATTTCCGTGGCCGCGGCATAGATTTTGAAGAGGTGCGAGCTTACCAGCCCGGTGACGATATCCGCAGCATAGACTGGCGGGTAACAGCACGCACCGGAACCGCACACACCAAGATATTCCGCGAGGAGCGCGAGCGACCGGTGCTGGTGGTATGCGACCAGCGCAACTCCATGTTCTTCGGTAGCCAGCACTGCTGCAAATCGGTTCTGGCCTCTCACTGCTCCGCCTTGCTGGCCTGGGCCGCCCTGGAACAGGGCGACCGTATCGGCGGACTGGTGTTCAATGACCATTGCCACAGTGAAGTGCGCCCCCGGCGCAGCCGCCGTTCAGTACTGGCTTACCTTAACCTGTTGCAGGATTTTAACCGGCAACTGCCGATCACCGCAGACGCCGGGGACGGCCAACAATTCACCACGCTGTTGCTGGAACTCAGGCGCATCGTCAGACCCGGCAGCGCTATTTTCCTGGTCAGTGATTTTCTCGGGGCATTGGAAAAGTCCGCGCTGGAATACCTTTACCAGTTATCCAGGCATACCGAGATAACTGCAATCCAGTGTTCAGACCTGCTGGAGAAAGACCTGCCGATGAGTGGCCGCTACCGGGTCACCGACGGCCAGCAAAACGCTGACCTGTTTACCGGTGACAACCGCTTGCGGCGAACTTTCCGGGACCGCTTTAAAACCCATCTCAAGCAACTCCACGGCAACTACGGAGAGCTGGGCATTCCCGTGATTGAAATTACGACGGCGCAGGCGCCGCTGCAGCGTCTGCTGCCCTACTACGGTGATAGTCGCAAGCGGGCGGCGGTACAATGAATCCACAGTCGCAGATTCCCCTGCCGCAGGATCCGCTGGCGCAGTTGCGCGACATCCACCTGCCCCAGTCCGTATCCTGGTGGCCACCGGCACCCGGCTGGTGGTTGCTGGCGCTGTTACTGCTGGGCGGGCTGGCCATGGCCGCTCGCTGGCTGTGGCTGCGTTACCAGCGCAGCGCCTACCGGCGTACCGGGGCCGCGGAACTGGAGCAATTGTTCGCAAGTTGGCAAAACTCCGCAGATACCAGCGCCTTCCTGCAACAGCTGAATGCCCTGCTGAAACGGATAGCCCTGTACAGTTTCCCCGGCGCCGACGTGGCTTCGATGAATGGCACTCGCTGGACTGACTTCCTGGATCGCCAATGGCCTGGCGATCCCGGCAACCGCGCAGACAACTGTTTCAGCGGCGGACCCCTGGAGTTCGGACCTTACGCCGCCAAACCTGGCGGGATCGACGTGGCAGCACTGCACCGCAGCAGCCTGCGCTGGTTGCGCGAACACCGGGACCAGCAGCGTGCTTGAACTGATCTGGCCCGCGGTGTTCCTGGCACTACCCTTGCCCTGGCTGGTGTGGCGATTGCTGCCACCGGCCCAGGCCGAGCAATCAGCCTTGCGGGTACCATTTTTCAGCAGCTGGAAAGAATTACAGGGCGGCCAGCAAATGAGTGCCACCAGGGCCCGCCTCCTGAGCTTGCTGGTGCTGGTTCTGATCTGGCTGAGCTTATTGCTGGCAGCCGCTCGGCCTACCTGGATCGGGGCCAGCATCACCCTGCCCATGGAAGGCCGGGATTTGCTGCTGGCAGTGGACATTTCCGGCAGCATGATGATTGAAGACATGCGCGTGGGCAGAAACATGGCGACCCGCGTGGATGCGGTCAAATACGTAGTGGGCGAATTCATACAACGCCGCCGCGGGGATCGCATAGGATTGATTTTGTTTGGCAGCCAGGCCTACTTGCAGGCACCCCTGACTTTCGACGGCACCACCGTCAAACGCTTCTTGCAGGAAGCGCAAGTGGGCTTCGCCGGCAAGGAAACCGCCATTGGCGATGCGATCGGGCTGTCGGTGAAGCGACTGCGGCAACGGCCGGCAGAGAGCCGGGTACTGATTTTGCTCACTGATGGCGTCAACAACGCAGGTGCCGTATCGCCGCGGGCAGCGGCCAGATTAGCTGCTGAAAACGGTATTCGCGTTTACACGGTGGGCGTTGGCGCCGATGAACTCAAGCAAGCCGGAATATTCGGTTCCAGCTTCGGCAGCCGCACCGTCAATCCTTCCCGGGACCTGGATGAAGACACCTTGCAACTCATCGCCGACACCACCGGGGGCAAGTATTTCCGGGCCCGGGATCCGGCAGAACTGGCGGAGATTTACGGACTTCTTGATCTGCTGGAACCGGTGGACCAGGAAGCGGCTACCTACCGTCCGCGCCAGAGCCTGTTTCACTGGCCACTGGCAGTGGCATTCTGCCTGAGCTGCCTGTTGGCTGCCAGCCAACTTATTCGTCCCGCAATGTTGTCCGCGGAGAGACCCGGCCGGTGATTGTATTTCTGGATAATTTTCACCTGTTGCGGCCTGCCTGGCTGCTGGCAGGCTTGCCTGCATGTCTGTTGCTGTGGCTGCTCTGGCGGCGCTCTCGCTCCGGTCAGGGGTGGCGCCAGATCATCCATCCCGACCTGTTGCCGCACCTGTTGGAGGACCACGGTGGGTCCAGTTCCGCATCCCCGGTCCAGGCCCTGGTGCTGATCTGGTTGTTGGCGACCCTGGCACTGGCCGGACCCAGTTGGGAGAAGATTCCACAACCCGTGCAACGCAAACAGGACGCATTGGTGATCCTGCTGGACCTCAGTTATTCAATGCTGAGCGAGGACATCTCCCCCTCGCGCCTGCAGCGCAGTCGTCACAAACTGATGGATCTGTTGCAGCGGCGCAAGGAAGGCACCACCGCATTGATTGCCTACGCGGGCGATGCGCATGTTGTCAGCCCGCTGACTGATGATCATCGCACTATCGCCAATCTGTTGCCCGCGCTTGATCCGGATATTATGCCGGTGAAGGGAAACCAGCCGGCCGCGGCGGTGAAGCAGGCGCTGGCTCTGTTCAGTTCTGCCGGGGCCGTACGCGGGCAAATCCTGCTGGTGAGCGATGGCATTCGCCAGGTCGATGTGGAGAAGATCAACAAGTTGCTGTCAACGACCCGTTTCTCCCTGTCGGTACTGGGCGTTGGCACCAGCACCGGCGGCCCGATACCCCTGCCAGGAAGAGGCCTGCTTAAGGACGCCGGCAATAATATTGTCATCGCCAGCCTGGAACGGGCACCGCTGCAGCAACTCGCCAATGACAACGGCGGCACGTACTCCGATCTCCGCCTGGACGAGCGCGATCTGGAACAGGTGATACAGCCACCTTTTGATCCCAACCAGGAACCTGAGCTACTGCTGGACCGCAGCGCCGACCAGTGGCACGATCTGGGATTCTGGTTGGTACTGGCACTGCTGCCACTGGCACTGGGAAGTTTTCGCCGTGGCTGGCTGCTGTGCATCCCCCTGCTGTTACTTATCCCGCCCCGACCTGCTTTCGCCTTCGAGTGGCAGGACCTTTGGCAAACCCGCGACCAACGTGCTGCGAAAATGCTGGAACAGGGAGATGCCAGCACCGCCGCGCAGACCTTCGAGGATCCCGACTGGGGGGCGGCGGCAAGTTATCGCGCCGAGGATTATGCAACCGCACTGGAACACTATTCCCGCTCTGACGCAGCGGCGGACTGGTACAACCGGGGTAATGCCCTGGCCAAAAGTGGCCACACCAGCGCGGCGATCGCTGCCTACGACGAAGCTCTGGCGCGGAACCCGGAGTTGGAGGACGCCAGTTTCAATAAGCTGCTGCTGGAGCAACTACAGCATCAGCAGAACCAGGATCAGCAGAATCAGGATCAGCAGAACCAGGATCAGCAGAACCAGGATCAGCAGAACCAGGATCAGCAGAACCAGGATCAACAGAATCAGGATCAGCAGAATCAGGATCAGCAGAACCAGGATCAGCAGGACCAGGATCAG
>JAPUKZ010000527.1 GCA_027295405.1 Gammaproteobacteria bacterium | reverse complement strand
ACCCGGAAGCGGACAGTCACGCTGGTGAAAGTTCGGGGTTCGTCCCTGGTTCGAAGTTCGGTTTCCGTTTCCCCTTACCAATCTTCGACTTACCGCCACCCGGTCCAAAGTTTACCACCACCAGGTTCGGGATAGGTTCGGTCTCAGAGAGGCACCCTCTTCCCCCAGACAAAACCCCTTCCCTTTCTTCCAGTTACTGCCCCGTTTCCCCACAGGCCATCCGACTATGATTGGCGGAAAGTCGGAGGGTGTGTGGGTTTGGGGCTGTCCTATTACCTCCTTTCCAGGAGATCTGGGCCCTCACCAAAGCGTGAATGTGTAACCTATGCACCCGGAATACTCTGTAACCTATATGTCGGGAAGCACAGTCTGATCACGAATTCGCCAGGGACAGGTGCAGGCCATCATCGGCACTGAGTTGCTAAACCACTTTGGCCTGTGTTTTTCCATGAGCGACAAGGTCATGCGACTTGATTCAGTGGGCAGGCTGGTGGCCGCGTGCTAAACTGTGCCTTTGCAGTGCTGCCCAAGTAGTACAATAAGAGGACCCGGGGCGTTTCTACCCTTTAATTTTTCTATGTTCAGATATGCGGCGGACCGGGTTCCGGTTTTTATCGTGCTTGCTCTCAGCCTGATCGACTTTGTCGTCTACTTTACGCTCAGTAACGTCTGGTGGCTGGCCGCCTATGCGTTATTGGTGATTATTCCCAAAGGCGTAATCTGCGCCTGGAATCACCACCATCAACATACGCTGACTTTCCATGCCAAACCGCTGAACCGCGTCCTCGAGTTTTTTTACGCCCTGCATACCGGTGTCACTACCAACCTGTGGGTGCTGCACCATGTACTCGGTCACCACAAGAACTTCCTGGACCAGAGGCGCGATGAAAGCGGCTGGCAGCGTGCCGACGGCAGCACCATGGGCGTACTGGAGTACACGTTCAGCGTCGCGGCGACGGCGTACTACCGGGGCTACAAAGTGGGTAGAAGTTATCCACGGGTGCAGCGCGATTTCCTGCTCTTTTCGGTTCTTGCACTTGCTGGCGTAGGCTTGTTGTGCTGGTTCCGGCCGCTGCCGGCACTGTTGGTGTTCGTGCTGCCAATGATCGTCAGCCTGGTGTTTACTGTCTGGGTGACCTATGACCATCACAGCGGTCTGGATACCGACGATGCATACCAGGCTTCCTACAACAACACCAATCGGCTTTTCAATTTTCTGACCGGTAATCTTGGCTACCACACCGCGCATCATTACCGGCAGGGTGTGCACTGGTCGAAACTTCCTGAATTGCACGAGAGCATCAAACACCTGATACCCCCCGAGCTACTGCGAAATGCGCGCTTTGTTTTGAGTAAGGCCTGATCTGGACCGCACTGTGCTGCGGAGATTAGCAACTGGAGATTAGCCAGGAAGGCGTTTATGCTGCGTGTGTTCTTTCCCCATCATGTAGGTAAGCGGGCCGTCACCATTGCATATCTTCAGGGAGCTTCGTCAGCGTAGAGTCTTCACCACGGCCGCAATCTTGGCCAATAGCAAGGAATTTAGCGGTTCAGTTACCGCGTATCGCAGGGCCTTGAAACTCGACTCACGGAACGGCTATGCCCGGTGCGAACTGTCCTCGGTGTTGAATATTGAGGACCCTGTCGGGGCAGAAAAGGCCGCCAGGGAAGCAGCGAGGGTGTGCTCGAAGCCAATTAGCCGCCCGGCTCTTGTTGCTCGCAAGTCACAGCGCTGGATTGATCAGGTACTTCTGCCCGGTCGCCTGGGCACCATACACCGCGATGGCTTCCAGGGTCAGCGCTTCCGCCAGGGAGACTTCCGCGGTGTACTGGCTGGCGAAGGTGGTCTTGATCTCTGCAGCCACCCGCTGCTGTAGCTTCTGCATGGCCTCAATGCCAATCTTCGACAGAAATGGCGTCAACAACCAACCACCCAGGCCCCAGGCCATGCCGTAATCCCGCTTCAGGATGGTGGGTGAACGATCCAGGCCACCGTAAAGGTAAACCTGTTTGTGCTCGCTGGAGCCATAGCCGCTATATTCTGTTGCTTTGCGATTCAGGGCGGCTTCCATGCAGGACAGAATGTTGCCTGCTAGTTCGCCACCGCCGGTGGCATCAAAAGCCAGCGTGGCGCCGGTGGCCTCCAGGGCATCGGTCAGCTGTTCCCGGAAACTGTCGCTGCTGGAGTTGCAGATAGTCTTCGCCCCGATTTCCTTTAGCGTTTCCACTTGCTCGGCCTTGCGCACGATGTTCACCAGTTCGACGCCATCAGCCAGGCAGATCTTGTTAAGCATCTGGCCGAGGTTGGACGCCGCCGCGGTATGCACCAGTGCCGTGTGCCCTTCCAGGCGCATGGTTTCCACCATGCCCAGTGCCGTCAGGGGATTTACAAAACAGGAGGCGCCCTCCCGTGGCGTGGTGCCCTCATCCAGCGGCAAACACATGAGGGCATTTACCGCGCGGTACTGGGAGTACATCTCGCCCCCGATAACGCCGACTGTCCGGCCGAGCAGCGCCTGGGCTGTAGCGGACGAACCTGCGGCCACGACCACGCCAGCACCCTCGTTACCCACCCCCATCGACTTGCCGACCCGCGGGCGCATGATTCGCATGATGTTATCTGGTACCGGTGCAGTCACCAGCGGCGACTCGGCGGTACCGGAGGCCTCAGCCCGGGTCATATCCGCCATGCCGAACAACAGGCCCAGATCAGAGGGGTTGATGGGCGCTGCCTCCATGCGCACCAGTACCTCTTCCGGTCCGGGTTCGGGAACCGCTACATTGGCGAGTGACAGCTCAAGGCTGGCCTCCTCGGTGATCAGGGAACGCAGTTGCAGGGCTTCGTTGGGCAGGCTCATTGGGTACTCCACAATTAATCAGCGACAGATTTACTATAGCTCTGTTTCGGGAAATAGGGGACGTAGTACGGTTTTCTGTTGATATAACCCGCGCGGGGACTTCGCTCAGGAAAACCGTGCTACGTGCCCTATTTCGCAGTCCGGGTTGCTCAGGCTTCGCAGCTGCCGAAACCAGCGGCGTTTGTTGCGGCTTGCCACCATACTCACGGACTGCCCGCCTGGCCAGACCCAGTGTTGCTTTGGCCGGCACCGCTGAGCACGGGATTGATGGTGGCATAACACCACGGAGAAACTTACGTTATGGACAATAGACTGTATTTCGTACTCGGTGATCTACTGACGAATATTACGATCGGAGCACTGGTTGGAGCTGTGGCAGCGGCGCTGGTGGGCACAGGCTGGGATATGTGGCTGGCGATGGTGCTGCGGCGCGCTCCGGCACCCCGACTGAAGGCATCGAAAGCCGCGTCCCAGTCCTGCAGATCTTCCAGCTCCTTGCCCATGGCATACCAGTAAAACGCCTGGGCCCGAGGGTGTTGGCCCTGGCGCCCGGCCAGCGCGTCCATTTCTTCGATGTGCTGTCGATCTGTGGCCCGGTTGGAGCCGGACAAGGCCCAGTGCGCCTGTACCAGATCGGGCTTGAGCTTCAGGGCTTTCTGGCAGCACTGCGATGCCTGGGGTATGTCGCCACGGGAGAGGGCCTGCATGCCCCGCTGCAGGATGTTCTGCAACTGGAGTTGCTGTGACATTGAATCGTTCATGGGGTGGAGTATAGACGGATAAAGGGAACAGATTTATATCGA
>JAPUKZ010000526.1 GCA_027295405.1 Gammaproteobacteria bacterium | reverse complement strand
TCGGCGGTGCAGGGCGATTACCAGCCCTGGCCACAGGCCACGGTGCGCACCGCTCCGATTACCGAAGTACCGACACCACCCAACCTGTTGCGCTGGGATCCACTGGAAATCCCGGCTGCGCCCACCGACTTCATCGACGGTTTGACGACCATCGCCGCCAACGGCGATGCCATGGCCCAGACCGGTATGGGTATTCACCTGTACGCCGCCAACCAGTCCATGAACCAGCGCTATTTCTATTGTGCCGATGGCGAATTGCTGTTTATTCCCCAACAGGGCGAGTTGCTGTTGCGCACCGAGTGTGGCCAGCTGCATCTGCGCGCTGGTGAAATAGCGGTGATTCCGCGGGGTATGAAATTTGCGGTCGACCTGCTGACCGACACTGCCCGCGGCTACCTGGCAGAGAACTACGGGGCGCCGCTGGTTCTACCTGAACGCGGCCCGGTGGGTGCAAACGGCTACGCCAATGATCGCGATTTCCAATACCCGTGCGCTGCCTACGAGGATCTCGAGGGTGATTTTGAACTGCTCTGTAAGTTTGGCGGAAACTTTTTCCGAGCACCCATAGGACACTCGCCGCTGGATGTGGTGGCCTGGACCGGTAACTCCGCTCCCTACAAGTATGATCTGGCCCGGTTCAACGTGATGGGCTCGGTCAGCTACGACCACCCGGACCCCAGTATCTATACGGTGTTATCTTCACCTTCGGATACCCCCGGCGTGGCCAATATCGATTTTGTGATATTTCCGCCGCGCTGGCTGGTGGCGGAAGACACGTTCCGCCCGCCCTGGTATCACCGCAATGTCATGAGCGAGTTTATGGGTCTGATCGAAGGCAGCTACGACGCCAAGGCAGAAGGTTTTGTACCCGGCGGTTGCAGCCTGCACAATTGCATGAGCCCCCATGGACCCGAGGCCGCCGCATTTGAAAAGGCCAGCAACGCGGAACTGGCGCCGGACCGCTATGCCAATACCATGGCCTTTATGCTGGAATCCCGCTACGTGATCCAGCCCACCCAATGGGCCCTGGAAACCGAGCTGCGCCAGCGCGACTATATTCAGTGCTGGGACGGCATCAAAAAGAACTTCAATACCTAACGACGGAAGAGAGGATAAAACCATGAAACTAGCCAGCCTGAAATCCGGGCGCGACGGCAAGCTTGTTGTCGTCAGCCGCGATCTCACCCGTGCCGTCTCCGCCGAGGCCATTGCGCCTACTCTGCAAGCTGCCATGGACGACTGGACCACCTGCGAACCGAAGCTCATCGAGCTGTTCGACGCCCTGCAAGCCGGACCGGTCGACGGAGAGTTCGCGTTTGACTCCCGGCAGGCCGCCGCCGCCCTGCCCCGCTGCTACCACTGGGCCGACGGCAGTGCTTACGTTACCCACGTGGAACTGGTGCGCAAGGCCCGCGGCGCCGAACTGCCCGAATCCTTCTGGACCGATCCACTGATGTACATGGGCGCCTCCGATGCCTTTATCGGCGCCAATGACGATGTGCTGGCGGAAAACGAGGCATGGGGCATCGACTTCGAAGCAGAAGTCGCAATCTTCACCGACGACGTACCGGCCGGCACCAACACGGAACTGGCCCGCAAGCATATCAAGCTTATTGGACTGGTCAACGACGTTTCCCTGCGCAACCTGATTCCCGCGGAACTGGGCAAGCAGTTCGGCTTTTACCAGTCCAAACCCTGGACTTCATTCACCCCGGTGGTGGTTACCCCGGATGAACTGGGCGAGGCCTGGGATGGCGTCAAATTGCACCTGCCCCTGATCTCGACCCTCAACGGCGAACAGGTGGGTGCACCCAACGCCGGTGTCGATATGACCTTTGATTTCGGGCAACTGATTGCCCACGCCGCCAAGAGCCGCTCGCTGATGGCGGGCACGGTGATTGGCTCCGGCACGGTCGCCAACGAGGGCAGCCCGGATGGTTCCTCCTGCCTGGCGGAAGTACGCTGCCTGGAGACGATTGCCGACGGCCAGCCCTCCACCCCCTTCATGTCCTTCGGCGATCGCATCGAAATAGACATGCTGGATAGCCAGGGACAGACTATTTTTGGCAAGATAGACCAGGTCATCAAGCAGTATCACCCACCCAGCTAGAGTCGGGGTATGCAATGAAACTGTACGGCTACTGGCGTTCTTCCGCCGCTTACCGGGTGCGTATCGCACTCCAGCTGAAGGGTATCGATTGCCAACAGGTGACGGTTAACCTGCTCAAGGGGGAGCAAGGGGCAGCGGCCTACCTGGCCGTCAATCCGGCGGGACTGATACCGGCCCTGGAACTCGACGACGGACGCTACCTGAGCCAGTCCACCGCCATTATCCAGTGGCTGGACAGCGAACATCCACAACCGCCCTTATTACCCGACGACGCCTTTGATCGGGCCCAGGTGCTCAGTTGCGTCTACACCGTGGCCTGCGAAATCCACCCGCTCAATAACATCGGGATTCTCAACTACCTCAAATCCGAATTGGGTGCCGACAAGGCGCAAACCCTGGCCTGGATGACTGCCTGGTTCAAGCGCGGTTTCGCAAGCCTGGAAGCCTCAATCAGCGCCGCACCTTACTGTTTCGGTGACAGAGTCACCATGGCAGATATTTTTCTGGTCCCCATGGCCTACAACGCCTTGCGCTTCGACTATGATCTGGGGAGCCTGCACCCGAAAGTGATGGCGGTCTATGAGGCCTGCAATACGCTGCCGGCTTTCGGCGACGCTAGGCCGGAGAACCAGCCCGACGCGGTGCCGCCCAGCTACTGATTGATCGCTCGCGGTCGTATAGAGTTAAAGCGAGTTCAGCCACCCAGAGGGGTATCGAAAGCCCCGGCGCAGCACGGGATCACCACAGCTGCGGCGATCTTCCTACAATCTGAAAGTTTGAATCAGTATCTCCTGCATGGCTTGCGCGCCCACCGACAGGGGGTAACGGCGGCGGCTCAAAACACCGACTCGGCGGGTTATTCCCGGCTCTTCCAGAGGTCGGCAGCAGGTTGCAGGCAAAAGAAGGCATGGCGGCGACGGTGATTTTCCCCCGGCGCAGGGCAAAGTGATTGTGCAGATCCTCCATGGCATCATCCCAGTCCGCCAACAAACGCTGTGCGACCGGGTAAAAGGCTTCTCCTTCAGGAGTCAGGGCCAGGGTGCGGGTTGTCCGTGCCAGCAGTCTGCCGCCGGCGGCTTCCTCAAGATTCTTGATGGCAATGCTGAGCGCCGGCTGAGACAGATGCACCAGGCCGCAGGCTTCGGCAAAACTCCGGGTTTGGGTGACCGCAACAAAGGCCCTTAACTGCTTATGGGTAACATTCATGTGGCCGGCTCAACAGGATTTTGAATTGGCGATTTATTTAAAAAACAAATCAAACAATGAATTAATTACATTGGATAAATATAAGCTATTGTAGCAGACTCTTCCGAAATTGATTTCGCGCTTTTCTTTCGTTGCAAAGACAACCTTTCGTTGCAAAGACAAGAACGATTAACAGGAGTATGCCTATGTCGGGTTTCGATAAAGTCGTAAACAGCTACGAGGAAGCACTCGCCGGTCTGGAAGACAACATGACCGTTATCGCCGGTGGTTTCGGCTTGTGCGGAATTCCGGAAAATCTGATCCAGCAGATCAAAGTGATGGGCACCAAAGGGTTAACCATCGTCTCAAATAACTGCGGTGTGGATGGCTTTGGACTTGGCGTGCTGCTGGAGGATAAACAGATCCGCAAGATGATCTCCTCCTACGTGGGTGAAAACGCCATGTTTGAAAAGCAATTGCTGGCCGGCGAATTGGAAGTAGAACTGACTCCACAGGGCACCCTCGCCGAGAAGATGCGCGCCGGCGGTGCCGGCATTCCTGCGTTTTATACTGCCACCGGCTTTGGAACTCCTGTTGCCGAAGGCAAAGAGGTCCGTGAATTTAACGGTCGTAGTTATATCCTCGAAGAATCGATTACCGGTGACTTTGCCATCGTAAAAGGTTGGAAGGCCGACCGCTACGGTAATGTGATCTATCGCGATACCGCCCAGAATTTTAATCCGCTGGCTGCCACGGCAGGCAAGATTACCATCGTCGAGGTGGAAGAGATCGTTGAGCCCGGAAAACTGCAACCGGCCCAGATTCATACGCCCGGTATCTACGTCGATCGCCTGATTCTGGGAACTTTCGAGAAACGGATTGAGCAGCGCACGGTTCGTCAAAGCGGATAGCAGTTCAGCGCTGGTATGGTATACAACAAGCATATTTTGCAGAGGGCTTTTACTTTTAGCTTGTCTGCGGGGGTTGTCTGAGAAATGGTATTTCTCGATCGCCTGCAACTGAAACAAGAGGAAAAATCATGGCACTTACTCGTGAACAGATGGCAATGCGCGTAGCCCGAGAGCTGCAGGATGGTTACTACGTGAATCTAGGTATCGGTATCCCGACGCTGGTGGCCAATTTCATACCTGAAGGTATGGAAGTGATGCTGCAATCCGAGAATGGCCTGCTGGGAATGGGCCCTTTTCCCACCGAAGAGGAAATCGATGCGGATATGATCAATGCCGGCAAGCAGACCGTTACCGCCGCCACTGGTGCTTCCATATTCTCCTCGGCGGAATCTTTTGCCATGATTCGCGGTGGCCACGTGGATCTGACCGTACTCGGCGCGTTTGAAGTGGACACCCAGGGCAATATTGCCTCCTGGATGATCCCTGGAAAACTGATTAAAGGTATGGGCGGCGCCATGGATCTGGTTGCCGGTGCCGACAACATTATTGTCACCATGACCCATGCCTCCAAACATGGTGAATCAAAGCTGCTGCCAAAGTGCAGCCTGCCGTTGACGGGTGCCGGATGCATCAGGAAAGTACTGACTGACCTGGCCTATCTGGAAATTTCAAACGGTGCTTTTGTACTGAAAGAAAGGGCTCCGGGGGTCTCGGCCGAAGAGATCAAAGAAAAAACCGCTGGCGAACTGGTGGTACCGGATTTTGTCCCTGAAATGAGCTTCTAAGCCGCGGAGCGATGAGTTAATCTCCTTTTGTTGCGGTGGCAGCCATACCCTGATCCAGTCACCTGCCGGAGGCAAGTATGCAGCGATTGAGAGGTTCAACAGCACTGTTATTCGATACCGTGGAGCAGATTACCAATCTGGTGGAGCGGACCCACACAGCCACCGCGGCAAAGGTGTTCCGCCCACTCGCTGCCATCGAGCCCACCGCGACAGTATCGACACCTGTCAAAGCTGTGCACGATACCACCGCGGGAGGCGTTTACCAGGCCATTCGCGGGGTTAACAATAGTGCCAGAAAACTGGCGGGCTTTTGCCTCGAGATGGGCTTCGACATTGGCTCTGCGTTGCGGCAGCGCAATCTTTCAAGCGCACAGAGCGGCCCGGCGGTGCCGCTGGAAACTCAAGATCCCACTGCTGCAACGGCCAACGACTCCTCTTTGCTGGATCATAATTTGCTGGATCATAATTTGATGGGCCATAAATTAATCGACCAGGTCGAAAGCGCGCTCAACGCGTTTTATGGCGATTTTTTGCACCAGAGACAAAATCCCCTGGACATCGGCATGAGTTTTCGCTTGTCGGGGAAACGTCTACCCATGGCACGGGAGCTGTTGACCCAGAAAATTCATCACCCCAGCGGGAAGGTCGTCATCTTCATTCATGGCCTGGCCTGTACAGAATCGATTTGGAGTATTTCGGCAGAGGAATTTCACGGTGACCCATGCATCAACTTCGGTTCCCTGCTGAGCGATGACCTGGGCTATACATCTCTCTACATCCGCTACAACAGCGGCCGCCATATTTCCGAAAACGGCAAGCTCCTGTCTGCCCTGCTAACCCAGCTAATTGCGGAATACCCCGGCAACATTGAAGAGTTACTGCTGATTGGGCACAGCATGGGCGGACTGGTCGCGCGCAGCGCAGCGCACTATGGTTCCAGTAATAATGAGCCCTGGACACAACGCTTGCGCCAGATTTTCTGCGTGGGAACGCCGAACCTGGGCGCCCCACTGGAAAAGGGAACGAATGTACTGAGTAGCCTGTTGGGATCTTTCAATAGTGCCGGAACCCGGGTTCCTGCCGAGATTCTCAATGCACGCAGCGCGGGTATCAAGGACCTGCGCTTCGGCTATACCACCGAAGAGGATTGGGCGGGTAAAGATCCCGATGGTTTTCTGGAAGACAATCGCCACAATTTGCCCCTGCTAGAAGGGGTCGCTTATTACTCTATCGCGGCTACTGTGACACGCGACCCCAAACATCCGCTGGGTGTGCTACTGGGTGATCTGCTGGTTCGCCAGCGCAGTGCAGCCGGACAGGCACGCGAGCCAGCGCAGCAGATCGCGTTTCATTCCGGGAATGTCCTGCCCGGAATGACCCACCTGTACATGGCGAATCACCCGGCTGTGTATCGAGTGATCAGGCAGAAGCTTACGCCGGCTACTGGTTGCGCCTTAGCAACCAGTAGCCAGGTAATCTAAGCTGTGGGCTGAGTGAGCTCAACTACGTTACCAGAAGGGTCTTCGCAAATAATCTGTTTGCCTCCAACCCCATCCAGAACATCGTTTCTGAATTTTACTCCATCGGCCTTGAGCTTTGAGACGACAGATTCTAAATCGTCGAAATCCAAGAGGATTCTGTTCCAGCCTCCTCCCGGACTGGGTATCGTGCCATCTAGCATTGGCTTGGATGCTGATGCTTTTGGCCCTGAAACCAATAGGGTCAAGTCGCCACGAGCCAAGATTGCTATTGCCGGAGCGAAATTTTTTTCGATTTCAAAGCCCAGCTTTGAGACATAGAAGGCAACAGCCTTTTCAACGTCATCTACAATATATCGTACTCTCATTTTACTAACTCTCCTCAGTAAGCTAAAAATTTTCGTGTCCCTTCCATTAATGGGCTCGTGGATTTTTTTTTGAGGTAGTTCAGCCAACGAACTAATCAAGCAGCGGCGGGTGTGAAACGAAGTCTCATGTCCCAGTTTCCGCCTGGTCCGGTTTGCCGGCGATTTTACCAGTCTGACCTGGGCGTGCCAGGGGGCGCAGGCGGCAAATTAAGGCCGCCCCC
>JAPUKZ010000525.1 GCA_027295405.1 Gammaproteobacteria bacterium | reverse complement strand
GGAGTAGCGCCCGGTTTCATTGAGCCTGTAGTCGGCCTCCTCCGTCGCCTCTGTAGAGAAGGCAAACCATGCATCGGCCATCGCGGCGCCGCGGACGGCGGCGAACACGGGTTCCAGGTTGCCGATATAGATGAACAGGTCAGCGGCGGTGAACACGTCGTACCTCTGTTCGGTCGCGATCAGGAACTCGATGATGTCCGCCCGCACGAGCTCATCGTAAATTTTCTTCTCCCCGGCATTTTCCAGCATGCCCGGCGACAGGTCCACACCGCTCATTCGTGCGGCCAGTGGCCGCAGCTGGACGCCGACCAGGCCGCTACCACAACCCAGATCGAGTACGTTGGCGAACCTGGTCCCGGCGGGACAGGCCGCCTGCAACAGAGCTCGCAGCTGCGTTGGCACACGGTAGTCCAGATCCGCGACCAGATTTTTCTCGAACCGCTCGGCATAATCGTCGAACAAACCCGTGACATAGTCGCGGGGAGCGGTTTCGGGCGCGCGTCCGGTCATGGAGTCAAGCATGTGGCTAGCGGCTTCATGGCCCAGCTCCGCAGCCCGCCGGTAGCAGGCCTCGGCGTCCTCCCGCTTGTCCTGGTCGAGCAGGGCGGTGCCCAAATTGAAATGCACGCCGGCATGGTCGATATTAATCTCCAGGGCACGCCGATAGCAGGCGACAGCTCCATCCAGATCCCCCGTTTCGCGCAAAACAGTACCCAGATTATTATGGCCGTCTGCGTACTCCGGATTAATTGCCAGTGCCCGCTGGAAAGCGGCCGCCGATTCCGAAAAATCGGCCCGGTCCGCCAGCAGGTTGCCGAGATTATTATGCGCTTCCCAGTTGTTGGGCTCGTCCGTCAATATCCTCCTGTAGAGAGCTTCGGCCTGCCGAAATTTTCGGGCCTGCTTCAGGTCCCTGGCGGCTTTGAACATCCCATTGATGTTTACCCGCCCTTTCGCTCCGCCCTTCCCGGCCGCTTCGCGCTGTACCTTCGCCTCGCGCCGGCGTTGCTGTCTGTTCATCGAGATGCCCGCATTGGCTGGTCTCCCACGTGCTACCGGGTATGATGAACCCTTTTGGGGTGTGATATCACCCATTATGTGACCACTATCATTCTTTTGCAGACTTCTGGGCGCAGAAAATCATGCAACCTGGATTATAATTTGCGGCTAATAATTAATAAGTCGGCTTGAGAAGACAGATATGAGCGGCATTCGCGGGACGCGAAAAAAGTACATCCTAATCGCGCTGACTGCTTCACTCCTGTTAGGTGGTGCTGTTGGAGTGTGGGCGGCTCGCGCTGAAACCGTGCACCTCACTGTAGCGGATGTACGCAAATCCCATTCTCTGGTAGGGCAATGGCAGTTTCGCCCGGGCGACAATTCAAACTGGGCCTCCCCTGATTACAATGACAGCGATTGGGCAAATAGGCGCGTAACGAAGCAATGGCCAATAGGCGGCTATCCCGAATCCAGGCAATTTGCCTGGTACCGACTTACTCTCAAGTTCGATGTGAGCGCAGCTGAAAATCGGGACTCCCTTTCTCTCCTGGGCGTACGAATCGGCAAAGTGATGGACGCCTATGAACTGTATGCCGGGGGTGAGTTGGTAGGCGGCGTTGGCAGCTTGCCGCCCCTGAGCGAAACCAACTACGACCGCACCCGGGTTTTTTTGATTCCCGCTTCCGCTATAGCTGACGACGGCACCCTGCTGCTGGCACTGCGTGTTTGGGGCGGCACTGAGTTGGCTGTATCCAAGTGGGGCGGCGGGGCCTATGAGGGCGATTTTCGCATCGGCGAGTTTGCCACACTGCTGCAACGCAGCTTTCTCAGTGAAATCCCCGGTTTAATAGCATCCGTTTCTTTTTTGGGTTTCGGCTTGTACCACATCTATCTGTACCATCGAAATCGCCAACTCCGGACCTATCTGTGGTATGGATTGATGGCCCTGGTCATCGGCATCTACGGTGTGATGGTGAATCAGTGGCGATACAGCCTGGGATGGCCCTTCGTCGCCTATGAAAAAGTCGAGTTCGGAATGATATTTCTGTTTCCCGCTGTTGCAATTCAAATGATGTGGTCCTTACTCCAACTGCCGATTGGTCGATGGCTGCGTGCCTATCAGCTAAGTTTTATTGCGTTTGCCATCCTGGTGGTGTTGGTACCTGGACTGGATATTCACTATTATACCTTGCGCCCGTGGCAGATCTGGAGCCTTGCCCTGCTAGTGGGTATACCGTGGATGTTTATCCGAGAGGCATATTCTGGCAACGCTGAGGCGCGCACAGGACTGGTTGGAATTTTGGTATTTGCAGCTGCATGTACCAACGATCTACTGATCGACTTTGCGGGATGGGAGGGAACCCGCCTGGTGCCACTCGGGTTCGCCGCCATCATGCTGTTTATGGCTATTTCCCTGGCCAACCGCTTTACTACCGTCTTTACCAGTCTTGAAGATGAAGTTACCCAGCGCACTGCGGAGCTCAGGATCGCCAACAAACATTTGACCGAATCCGCTCGCCTGGACCCTCTCACTGGCGTGTTAAACCGACGCGGTTTTTCCGAGAAAGCTGAGGCGGAGGTACAAAGGGTTGTCCGTACCGGTCGAGAGCTCTCTATCGTTCTGGCTGACCTCGATAACTTCAAGGCATTTAACGATCAGCACGGACATGCCTGCGGTGACTATGTACTGCGAGAGGCCGCCAATCTGTTAAGCGAGGGGGTTCGCTCGATGGACAGTATCGCCCGCTGGGGTGGGGAAGAGTTTATGCTGGTGCTTCCGGAAACGTCTGCCGAGGGCGCTGCCCTGCTGGCAGAGAAGCTGTGTTCGACCCTGGAAGCCAGGCGCTTTGAATTCGGCGGTCAGCGCCTCGGCGTTACCATGACATTTGGCCTGGCAACTTTCCGCAAGGGCGAAACTCTGGAAAATTGTATTGCCCGGGCTGATGCGGCTCTGTACCAGGGCAAGGATCAGGGTCGTAATCGCGTAATGGTCGGTGCTTAAACGGGGTTCGTGGTCAGCTTGCGGGTAGCATACCATTGCCCATGGCAGACCTGACCCCGGTTGGATTCATACGAGTGACCTGGTACACGGGACCCGCAAATCAAAGACTTGACCCCAATACCCTTCCGTGCGCTATCGGCCAGGACCAAATAATGGTTACTCAGTTGCGCGAACCAAATCTGCCTTACAGGCGTACGGCGGACCACTGATGAACGGTCGGTCGATAGCCTGCCGCTCGAGAATCCTGGCCATTTCCGGGAAATAGGTGTGATCGAAATAAGGGTAAGTCAGGAAGCTCGCCAGCGCCCAGTTGTCCAGCTCGGCATCGAGCAATAACTGATGGGCCTCTTCCGGCTTACCCATAGTTTGCAGGCCGATGAACTCGATGCTCGTACCCCGCTCGGATAATTCCAAGGCCTCATCAAGCAACTGCTCAGCCAGCGCGCGATCGCCTTCGGCGCAGGCTTGCCGTATCTGAACGAGCCTGATGTTCTCGGCGGGGAGCTCCGATCTGCGAATCTCATCGATTAGCGCTGCCGCTTCGGCGGTGTGGCCGGCCCACAGCAATGCCCTGTGAGACTGGTAATGAAGGAACACGTGCTGCGGATAGCGTTGAACGGCATTCCTCGCCAGATACACGGCCTCGTCAACAAAGCCGGCAAACAAGATATTGTTGAGCAGTGCATTTATCTGCTGCGGGTCATCGAGAGAACTCTCGAGGAAGCGCTGAATATAAAGGCGCGCGCTTTCACTGTCCCTGGTAGACGCAAAAATAGCAACGAGCTGCGCCTGACCTTCGGTGTCATTTGGGTAAGTCTGCAAATAGGTCAGCAGGTATCGCTGCGCGTCAATAAATCGAAATTCGTTGTTGGCCTTATTGGCCTTGAATTTGAAACCCAGTGCCTCGTTCTGCACGTTGGCAATCGCGGCATCAATGGCCTCGCCATAATTGTCGACCTTTTCCTGCAGCGGCAGCGATGACAATTCCGAACCCAGCTGGGTTATGGTGAACTGGGTTTCCCAGTACAGCGCCCGCCTCCAGTGAGCCAGGGCAAAATTCTCATCGGCAGCCACCGCGCGATCGTATGCCTCGAGTGCTCGATCCCAATCCTCGACGTTCCCGGAAGCACCAGTCTGATCATCGTATGCTGACCCTTCAAGATAAGCCTCATAGGCTGCAACCGACACTGTGCCGGATGACACCATCCGCTGCAGGGCCTCAGGATCCATCGCCGTTTTCAGCGCGTTCGCGATTTCGAAGGCAACGTTCTCCTGGATTTCGATGACGTCTTTCGGTTCGCGATCGAAGGTCTCTGACCACAGGTGGAAACCGTCAGATGCGCGTATCAGCTGCGCAGTCACCCGCAACCTGTCGCCACCGCGTCTGACAGAGCCTTCAAGTATGTGAGCCACGCCGAGCGCCGCGGCAATGGTGGAGACATCTTGGCTCTTGCCCTTGTACTGGAAGGACGAAGTCCGCGACGCAACGAGCAGGTCCGGCGTGCGCGCAAGTGCATTTAAAATTTCCTCGGTCAGTCCGTCGACGAACCATTCCTGTTCCTGGTCTGATGACATATTGACGAAAGGCAACACCGCGATTGACCGGTCAAGCCCAGCCTCAACTTCCGCAGCTGGACCAACATTACTCTGCCGTTCCCAGATGAAATAACCGAGCGCAATGACAAGCGCGCCGATGATGAAAAAATCGAGTTTTCTGCCCGTGATATGACTAATGGACTCCGAGCGATCAACCTCTGCGGTTTTCTTGACGCCCTCGGGTGTCAACTCAAACGCCCAGGCAAACAGGCAGGCAAATGGAAACCCCAGAAGAAGGAGTGCGGCCAGCGTCTTGCCGACCCACTCCGGGGTGCCGAACATGTCGAACAGTACGTCTCCCAGCTGTAACACGATCCAGCCGAGCACGAGGTAAGCGATGCCCACACGCGCCACGTTACGTCGTTTCAGTTCGCTGAACAGACTTGCCATTCTTATTGTTCTCCCTGCCGTGGGTCGCAGAATAGCATCAAAGTGGAGCGAGTGACTGTTCTTACGCACCACCTGGCGCGCCCACATCAACATCTTTGAGTATAAGACAAATAAAGCACATGTCAGTGATA
>JAPUKZ010000524.1 GCA_027295405.1 Gammaproteobacteria bacterium | reverse complement strand
CCAGGGCCTGGTGGCAGGCAAATTAACCGAATGACAGGAATGAATGAGTGGCAACTCGCTTGCCTGGGGAAGGAAAATCTCGAGCATCCCGTACAGGTGTGGCTAAAAATCGATACCGGAATGCATCGCCTGGGCATAGATCCCAGGTGCGCAAGTGACGTATATAAACGCTTGAAAAGCAGTCCAAACGTACTCGACGATATTGTTTTATGCACCCATTTCGCCTCTGCCGACAATCTGGATAGCGATCAGACCCAACAGCAAATTGATCAATTCGAATCTGTCTGCGAAACACTTCCGGGAGAGCGCTCCGCCGCCAATTCCCCGGGTGTACTGGGCTGGCCACAGGCGCACTATGACTGGGTGCGACCCGGTTACATGCTCTACGGAAATTCCCCCTTTACCGTCCCCCACACCAACACCGAGGCGCTACAGCCAGTGATGACCTTGAGCTCTACCATTATCTCTATTCGGGATGTCAATGTCGGCGAGTCCGTAGGCTATGGGGCCATATGGAGCGCAACTAAACCCTCGCGAATTGCAACGGTCGCCATAGGCTATGGCGATGGATATCCCCGGCTCGCCCGCAACGGCACCCCGGCGCTGATCAATGGGCAGCGGGCCACCCTGGCCGGCAGGGTGTCAATGGATATGATTAGCATCGATGTTACCGGCCTCACGGAGGTCAATCAGGGCGATGAAGTTATCCTGTGGGGCAAAGATCTGCTACTGGTTAAAATTGCCGAATGCGCCAGCACAATTGGCTATGAACTAACCACCAGAATGCCCGCCAGAACACCCAGGGTTGTGCCGAATTCCTGAACAATACGCCGTGAGCGAATCTAGCCTTTTTCTAACCGGGTCAACCAGATAGGGGGTTGGTATCGCACAACGGAAACTTCATCGCCGGCGTTGATAACGCCTGCCACTTCAATCACCCCTACCAGGCCATGGCAAAACTTCGACGCTTGGGAAAACGCTGTGTCGGCTAGCGGCTCTCCGGAATTGCTGGTGTACATGGCCGCGAGTTTTTGGCCCATTTCAAGGCACGGCGGATTGTATTCTTCAACCATCAGCTCAGCGCCGGAGGGAAATTTCAATATTGTCCCCCGGGGTAGCTGTGACAATTCGGGTATGCCCTCAAAGCACAAGTTGACCCCTACACTCGCCGCGCTCAAATGCTCTTTTAGATCCATTTGTTGTTCAATGGCGGCGAGCTCTTCGGCAGAAATTGCGGACCACTGGCGTTCATTCCGCCTGGTCGTTCCCTCGGGCTGTTTATCGCCCTCCCAGGTCCGGCGCGCAGCACTGCGGTGCCGGTCACCCACAAAACCATCGAGCTCAGCCTGTAAAAAAGCACAGGGCTCCTTGGCGAGATCGTCCCCTGTGCGACCTAAGTAAACTGACTCGACCCGCCCGACAATAAGCTTCACGCTTTCGCCTTCATGTTCAATACGCTGGCGGCGGTGTTTGCCGCGCCCGCCCTGGCGCCCAGAAGGGCTTATCCTGGAGTGTACACCTTACCACTTTGCTATTGTGGCGCAGCTCCCTGCCATAGTAAATTTCCGCCCAGATATCACCCTGCAGGTACTGGGTCTTTATCATAGCCAGTGCAATATTTGCTTTGACCACCGGCGACCACATAGCGGAGGTCACGTAGCCAATCTCCTTCGTACAGCGCTCGTTGCTGTATAGGTGGGATTCTTCCGCTGGCTTATTGCCTTCAATATCCAGTTTGACCAAGGTGTACTCAGGGCCGTTATCCCTGTCCTTCAGCAGTGCCAGTCGGCCGTTGAAATGCGGCTTTTTGAAATCCACCAACCACCCCAGGCTCAGCTCAAACGGCGTTTGATCGTGCTGATAATGAACGGTCTTCAGCGCTTCGTTGAATTCCCTGCCCGGCATAATAAAACCCGCTTCCAGACGCGCCATATTAGTGGCCGCCTCACCGTAGGGCTGAATACCGTAATCGGAGCCGGCGGCGTAAAGCGCATCCCACAAATCCAGGGCCAGCCCAGGTTCAATCCACAATTCGTAACCGAGATCACCGGTAAAGCCGGTGCGTGAAACCATTAAGGGCTCGCCACTGCTACCGGCAAAGGGGAAATGCATAATGCCAAAGGGTTTGAGAGTATCGATCCCCGCCAGGCCCATTTTTTTCAACACCGCGCAGCTCGTGGGCCCCTGAAAGGACAAGGCCGCGATCTCGTCGGACATGTCCTCAATGGTGAGAGCATCGAACCCAAAGGCGCTTTTGCGCAGCCAGGCCAGGCAGGGACTGCCACAGGTCAGCATATACTTATCGGGCCCCAGCTTGAAAATGGTACCGTCGTCCACCATGCGCCCCTCATCTGTACACCAACATACGTAGGTTACGCGCTGCTCCTTCATGTTAGCGATGTTGCGGGTCACCATGCGATTCAACATCGCCTGCGCGTCCTTGCCACTGACATAGTACTTCTGCATCGGGCAAATATCGTAAGTAGCACAGCTATTGCGCACGCAGAAATACTCATACTCCTCATCGTAGTAATAGTCGGCAAATTTGTAACCATTCCAGCTGGACCAGGCGTCGCGTAAATTCAGCGCCGCTTGTCTGGGATGGAAATGGCTCTCTTTGAGTCGCTCACCCGCATAGGGATCAATAGCGGAGCTTTCAGGATTCATGGTAGTAATCATGGCTATCGCTACTCGTCGTAACAGTCATCTTCGGGCACGGTGTTGGGTCGCTTCAGGTCTATCAATATTTCTCGTGCAGCGTTGGCACCACAGGCGGCGGACACACCGCCGCCAGGGTGGGTGGACGACCCACACATATACATGTTTTTTATCGGCATGCGGTACTGGGCATAACCCGGGAAGGGACGATTGAACAACAGTTGATCTATGGTCAGTTCACCCTGGAAAATATTGCCCGCGGTTAAGCCCACTTCGGCCTCAATTTCGAAGGGCGTGCGCACCTCCATATGGACAATCAGGTCCTTAAATCCCGGGCTATAGCGCTCGATCTTATCGATAACGGTCTGGCCAAATTGATCGCGTTTCGCGGGCGTCCAGGGCCCGTCCGCCAGATCGGAGGGACAGTATTGTACGAAATTCGACATCCAATGCTGACCTGGCGGCGCCACCGTCGGGTCCCAGGCTGACGGTATCACCGATTCCACAAAGGGGTCATCGGACCAGCGACCGTGTTTCCAGCAATCATAGGCGCGCTCCATAGTTTCCAGGGAACCGACAAACCCCTGGCCACCGCGATTGACATAGCGGTTGTCTGGCACGCCGGTAAATTTGGGTAGACCAGACAAGGCGATGTTCACCTTACCGGAGGAGCCGCGAATCTTGAAGTTTTTTGCCTTGTCGTAGATGCCAGGTGGTAAATCATTCCTGTCCATGCACTGGGTGAAGGTGCGCTTGGCATCCAGGTTGGATACCACGATGCCCGCGCGCAGTTCATCGCCGTTTTCCAGCACCACCCCCACAGCGGTGCCGTTTTTAACCTTAATCTGACGTACCCCGGCGTTGGTGCGAATCTCGCCACCGTGCTCCTGCAGAGCGCCGGCGATGGCATTGGAGATAGCCCCCATTCCGCCACGGGCGAGGCCCCAGGCGCCGATATTGCCATCCACATCGCCCATCACATGATGCAGCAGGATATAGGCGGAACCCGGGGAAAAGACGCCCAGAGCGGTTCCGATAATGCCCGGACTGGCCATCGACGCCTTGATCAGGTCGTTCTCAAAGTAATCGTCGAGAAATTCCGCCGCGCTCATGGTGAAGAAGCGGATATACTCGTACAGTTCCCTTTCACCCAGTGACCAAAACTCTTTGGCCAACCACAGCAATTCCCTGATGTCCCGCGGTCGGAAGGAAGTTGGGTCGGGCGGCGTCCGCAACAGGGTCTTGCGAATAAGCTGCGCGTAGCGCGCCAGGTCCGCATGGAAGCGAAACATGGCATCGGCATCGTGTGGAGAGTGTCGCCTAAGCTGGTTGTACTGCGCTTCCTCGGAATGGTAGCTCACCAGGGTCTCGCCGCCATCCCCAAAATTTACCGTGCCGAGATAGGGCACCAGTACAAGTCCGTGACGGGTCAGGTCCAGATCGCGATGGATGGTCTGGCGCATCATGCTACAGACATAGGAGCAGCTGGAGTAAGTCCAGCCTTTGTGCAACTCGCGGGACACCGCCGCGCCACCGATATAATCATTCTTTTCTACGACCAGCACGTCCAGCCCGGCTTTGGCCAAATAGGCCGCATTGGTCAGGCCATTGTGGCCGGCGCCAATAATAATGGCATCGTACTTCCTCATTTCAGCTCTTTTTTCCCAGGATTTCACGCGCCGCATTGTGGCCGGGGCCACCCATCAGTCCACCGCCCGGGTGACTGCCGGCGCCGCACAGAAACAGGCCGGGAATCGGCGTGCTGTACTGCGCAGCCCCATAGGTGGGTCGCATCATCAGCATCTGGTCGATGGACAATTCAGTGTGGTGCCAGTGGCCGCCGGTAACGTTGTGATCGCGCTCCAGATCCGCCGGCGTCAAGAGTTCGCTATGTAGAATTTGTTGTTTAAGACCCGGTGCATATTGGGCGATGATATCGACGGCTCGTTCACACAAGCGGGCGCGTGCCTCTTCAGTCCAGCCGCCCTTGAGTTTATAGGGCACGTACATTATGTGAGCCGAGAGCACGTGCTGGCCCTCTGGAGCCAACGACGAGTGGTGTAAGCTGGGCACCACAATTTCCATCACCGGCTGCTGCGAATACTCGCCGTATTTGGAATCGTCGAAGGCAAATTCAATGGCATCCATATTCGGCGCGATGATCATGCGGCCATCGGGCTGCGCCAGTCCATTGAAATTGGGCAGGCCATTAAGCGCCAGATGCAGTTTCGCGACAAAGCCATCACAACGCAGCCGCTGTATACGATTGGTGAATTCAATCTCGAGATTTTCCACGCCCACCAGCTCTAAAAATGTGCGCTGGGGATCGGTGGCGGAAACTACCAGGCCAGCATCAATACACTCGCCATCGGCTAACTCCACCCCGCGGGCCCGCAAACCATTATCGTTGGCAAGGATCTGAATACGCCCGGCCCGGGCACCGGTCCTGACCTCGACGCCCGCCGCCAGCGCGGCAGAATGCAGGGCTTTAACCAAACCTTCGATACCACCATCGGGTATAGAATGAGCTCCATGATGCTCACCACTCATCCGGTAGAGCATTGCCATTATTGTCGCATTGGGCGAACGCGGCGCCATTTTTGAGCCTATCAGGCCGTCCCAGCTCAGGACGGCCTTAAGTAGCTCGTGGTCGAAGTACTCATCCATAAGGTCGCGTGCTGGCAGTGTGGCAACCCGCATAAATTCGCCCATATCGCGCTTACCAAGCAAGCGCAGCCTGAGGCCCAGCCGGGCGAAGGTCATAAGCTCCCCCAGGCTGCTGGCGCCTATGCGCGGCATAGTCTTCAGCCAAAATGGTTTCAGCAGGTCGGCGAAGCGCTGTAGCAACCGGCGATAATCACGGTATCTGCGAATGTCCTGGGCGCTTACGCCGCCAACGTCTGCGCCTGCCAGTACAACATGCTCTCCCCCCAATGTGAGCCCAACCGTTCGCATCGGCGCGGGCGCCGAGGTGTAACCGTGAGCGGCCAGATCGAGATCGTCGACCACTTTCGCGGAAAAATGACTGACGGTGTGGGCAACCGAAACCTTGAAGCCAGGATGAAACTCCCGCGTGGCGGCGAGCCCACCCACGCTACCCGATGCCTCCAACACCAGCACGCGTTGGCCACTTCGCGCCAGGTAAGTGGCACAGATCAGTCCATTGTGACCCGCGCCGATGATGATTGTGTCATATGGCTGCAATTGTAATTCACTTGTATTGAGTCAGCTGCTAGCCTATTAAACGGCCCGTTGGGTAACTACCTAGCCTATACGCATAGAATGCCCTAAAAATGGCAGATGCTATATTGCTGGCGCACTGTATTAATTATCGCATTGGCAGCCTAACAGCCATCGAGATTCACCCCGGCGAAGCCGATCAATTTCTCCACCTTGACGACAGTATTTATCCTCTAAGAATCCCCGGCATGCAACTGCAAATAAGCGCCATGTGGGCGCTCGATGACTTCACCGCGGAAAATGGCGCAACCCGTGTGGCTCTGGGTAGCCACACCAGTGGCTCCAATAATAAATACCATTCCGCAGAAGCAGAGTTCGGCGACAGTATTGTGCAGGCGGTCATGCCCAAGGGTTCCGTATTATTCTATTTGGGTAGCACTTTGCACGGCGGTGCCGCCAATCGATCAAACGCGCCCCGAGCTGGCCTGGTCAATACCTATGCCCTGGGGTGGTTACGGCAGGAAGAAAATCAATACCTCAATGTCAGCCGAAAGATCGCCGAGCAACACTCGCCCCTGATCCAGCGTTTGATGGGCTATCAAATGCACAAAACGTTGGGCGCCTTCCAGCATGCTGACGGCTGCTGGTTTGAAAATTGAGGACGTCTAGCACCGCTGCGGTGGCGTCGCCGAGCGCCGCGGGTGAGCCCAAAAGGGAGCCTTAGATATCGTGCACCGGGCCCATGTCGCCCGCCACTCCAACTCTTTCTGGTAGTAAATTTCAGCCCATATTTGAGCAGGTACAACACCATTGCGGTATTCGATATCCGCCATAGCCAGAGTGGCCTTGAGAATCGGCGACCAGGTATGGGATTTAATAGTGCCTATGCGCCGGCCTCGTTTGCCGTCGTACAAGAAGGAATCGGCGGGCGCCTTGTTGCCTTCCACCGCGAGCTTGAGCAGGCGCCGTTTGATCGGTTGACCATGCTCTTTGAGCAGTGCCTGCTTGCCGGTAAAATGAGGCTTGTCGAAATCTACCAGCCAGCCCAGACCTATTTCGAAGGGCGAGCGATCGTGACCGGCGCGCACAGTGGTTTCGGCGGTGTTAAAGTCATCGCCGGGCATGATAAATCCCGCTTCAATCCGCACCATTTCCAATGCTCCAAGACCGATGCAACGCACGTCGTAGAGGCCGCGCTGCTTAACCCCAAAGACGGCGTCCCATAGTGCCAGCGCATTGGCAGGCGCTACCCACAGCTCATAACCGAGATCGCCGGTATAGCCAGTGCGGGAAATCATCACCTCAAAACCATTGAGCAGAGTATGGGTAATCCCGAACGGCTTGAGCTGTGACAGGGTGTCGAATCCGGCAGCCGTTAACACCGAACAGGCGGTGGGACCCTGGACCGCAAGCGCCGCCACTTCGTGGGTCTCCTCTTCAATAAGTACATTCATGCCCAAACTGGAAATCAGCAACCAGTCGAGCTGATGATGCTGGGAGCACAACCGATAAGTGCCTGGCTCCAAATGAAATATCGTGCCGTCGTCCAGCACTTTGCCCTCATCATTACACCACGCTACGTAGGTCACTCGATGAGGTTTCAACGCAGATATATCGCGCACAACCAAGCGATTTAGAAAGGTCAATGCATCGGGGCCGCTGATACGATATTTCTCCATCGGCGTCAGGTCCATCACACTGCAGGAACTGCGGATGGCAAAATATTCGGAGGCCAGGGTGTCATATACGCGGGCTGTCTGGTAGCCATTCCAGGACATCCAGTTCTTGACCAAACTCTGCTCCTCCACCCGGGCGTGAAAGGGTGACGCTTTGAGCACCTCGTGAAAATCGTGTCCGGCCAACTGCTGTTGCGAAGCCATGGTCATGCGTCTCCCATTGCCAGTATCCGCCGGGCCGCATTGTGGCCTGGAACACCGGTTATACCGCCACCCGGATGGGCCGCTGCGCCACATAGATACAGACCGGCTATCGGGGTATCGTATTGCGCCACGCCGTGAATCGGACGCATCATAAAGGATTGATCAATAGTCAGCTCTCCGTGATGCCAGTGACCCCCGGCAATATGGTACTGCGCTTCAATATCCACCGGCGTGAGCAATTCATGGGCCACGACCTGAGACGCAAGTCCCGGTGCATACTGGTCGATTAAAGCGATAACTCTATCGGCGAATATGCTGTGCTGTTGATCCCAGCCCCCCTTCAGATCATAGGGTGCAAACGATATCGACACCGACATAACATGGTGTCCCGGGGGCGCCAGGGAGGGATCGGCAATGCTGGGAACGGTAATTTCCAGGACAGGTTGCTCCGAATACTCACCGTATTTAGCGTGATTAAACGCGTGCTCCACATAGCGCAGGTCCGGAGCAATCAGCAGGCGATGGCCCAGTTGCTGCGCAGACAGGCCAGCCACGATTGGCAACGCGCGCAAGGCCAGATGGAGTTTTGCAACATTGCCCCGGGTCCGGGTCGTGTGAATACGGTGGGCGAACATGGCGTCGAGTTCCGGGGTTCCCACCAAGGTCAGAAAAGTGGTTTTCGCGTCGGCATTAGAAATAACCACAGCGGCATCAATCTGCTCCCCCGACTCCAGAAGGACCCCACTCGCCCGACCGCCAGTAAGCAGAATTCGCTGAACTTTCGCCCCTGTTCGAATGGTGACACCCGCCTGGGTCGCCGCCTCGGCCAACGCACCGGCTACCTGCCCCATACCCCCTGGGGGCAAGCTTTGCGAACCCTGGGTTTCGCCCCACAGTCGATGCAGGTAAGTCAGTACGGTACCGGGAGTGCGAGGCCCCATGTGCTGACCCAACACTGCGTCGACGGCGATCGCGCCCTTGAGCAGAGGATTTTCAAACACCTCATTCAGCACATCGTAAATATTAATGCCGCCTACGCGCAGAAACTCGCGCATTGAGTCGGTACCCAGGCCAAAGCGCAGGCCCCAGCCAAGCCTGGCCAAGGTAAACTTGTCCTTGCGATCCATGTTTTTGAGGCGTGGTGGCTTGTTCATCATCAGGGGTTCCAACGCTTTGGCGTAGCCTCGAAATTCCCTCTTGAAGGTGCTGTATGCCCTAATATCGCGCTCTGCAAGACCTGCCCCGACAACTTCATTGATTCCCAACGTTAGATGACGCCCACGGCGATCAAGTGCAATGGTGTTTATGGCCTCACCCCGTTTCAAGCCCGCGCTTTCAAGCTTGAGATCCTTGCAGACTTTCGGGTTTAAGGAGTGGAGGATGTGCGCCAACCCTGAGACCTGGTAGCCCGAAGCGAAGCCTGTGGTGGACGCGCCGCCACCCACGGATTGCCGCGCCTCCAGGATTTGCACCTTGCGTCCCGCCATTGCCAGGTACGTCGCACACACCAGGCCATTGTGGCCACCACCGACGATGACAACCGGTCCATCCGGGGAACTAGTCATCGCCAAAATCCCTCGGTGTGGTGTCGGTTCTGCCCAGATCCCGGAGTATTTCTCTAGCGGCATTGGCGCCCGGCGCGCCCATCACGCCACCCCCCGGGTGGGTGGAAGAGCTGCACATGTACATATTTTTTACTGGCCCTCGGTACTGGGCATAACCCGGGAATGGCCGATTGAACATCAGTTGATCCAGGGTCAATTCGCCCTGAAAAATATTGCCCTGGGTGAGGCCGGTCTCGGCTTCAATCTCGCGAGGCGTACGGACTTCCGCATGCAGGATCAACTGTTTAAAGTTCGGGCTATGCTGTGCAATCTGGTCGATTACCGCGGCGCCGAACGCGTCCCGTTTGGCAGCGGTCCAGCCGCCCTCGACTTCCACCGGGCAGTACTGCACGAATACCGACATCATGTGCTTGCCAGGGGGAGCCATGGTAGGGTCGTACTGGGTCGGAATGAGCGTGTCTACATACGGGTCTGCGGACCAGCGATCGTCCTTCCAGTCGTCGTAGGCGCGCTCCAGTCGCTCCAGCGTATCGGTAAAGTGCATGTGGCCAAGAGTGAGCGGCGAGCCCGGGGGCAAGGCCGGAAAAACCGGCATGCCGTCCAGGGCGATATTGAGTTTGCCGGAAGAGCCGCGAATCTTGAAATGCTCTGCCCGATGGAGCAGAGCCTCCGGCAGGTCGTTGCGATCCATCACTCCAAGAAATGTACGCTTGGCATCGAGATTAGATACAACCACTCGCGCAGATATCTCTTCACCCGACGTGAGCACAACGCCCATTGCAGTGCGCCCTTTCACGATTATTTGCTGCACCTCAGCAGCGGTACGGACCTCGCCACCCAGGGCCTTGAACGAGGAGGCAATGGCATTGGCCACCGACCCCATGCCACCGCGGGCGAAGCCCCAGGAGCCGACATTGCCATCGATATCGCCCATGGCGTGGTGTAACAAGACATAGGCCGTGCCCGGTGAGTAGACACCCAAACCGGTACCGATAATGCTGCCGCCGGAAAAGTGAGCGAGGATAACGTCACTTTCGAAATACTCTTCCAGGTATTCTGCGATCGACATGGTAAAGAAACGGATAAATTCGTATATCTGACTTTCCGACAGGCTGTAAAACTGCTTCAACAGATGTGCGAATTCCATCACATCGCGCATTTTTAAAGAGCTTGGATCCGGTGGCGTGCGCAGCAAGAAGCCCCGAATCAGACGACACCACTTCATCAGATCCGCGTCAAAGCGAACAGAGGCATCGGCATCGCGTTTGGAGTGCCTGGCGATTTCGCGTCGCCTGACGGTAGGCTGATGATAACTGCCAAAGTAGTCGCCATTCTGTTTAAACGTGGTACTGCCCTGTAGCGGTACTACTTCCAAGCCGTGCCGACCCAAATCCAGCGCCTGGTAAATCTCCGGCCTGAACAAACTGCAAACGTAGGAACAGTTGGAGTATTTCCAACCTTCGTACAACTCGCGACTGACCGTTGCGCCACCGATATACTCGTTCTTTTCCAGCACCAATACATCCAGGCCTGCCTTGGCGAGAAAGGCGGCATTGGTAAGACCGTTGTGGCCCGCCCCTATAACGATTGCATCGTACTTCTTCATGCGGACCAACCATCTCCAGTATCAATGTATACGTCGGTCGATTCATCCATCAAAACAAGCCCTCAACCTGACCATCTTCATTTAGATGTATATCGTGGGCACTGGGGTTAACCGGCAGGCCCGGCATGGTCATAATATCACCACCCAGTCCAGTGGTTATATTTCGCAGTGAGCGATCATTCATATCAATCACTCTCCGCCAGGTAATCAGCCTGGCGTCGAATCCATTACTGTTGTGCCAGTGAATGTGATTATCAATTAATGCGGCGAGCAGGTTATGGGCGGCGGTAATGGCGTGCATATCACCGGTAAAGTGTAAGTTAATGTCTTCCATGGGAATGACCTGCGCCATGCCACCACCCGCAGCCCCCCCTTTCATGCCAAAACAAGGCCCCAGTGAGGGCTCGCGAAGACAGATAATTGTCTTCTTACCCACCCGATTGAGGCTGTCGCCCAGACCCACGGTGGTAGTGGTTTTTCCCTCACCGGCGGGTGTCGGTGATATCGCAGTGACGAGGATTAGTTTCCCGGTGGGTTTGTTCGCCAATTGGCCGACAAATTTGTAATCTATCTTGGCCTTGTAGGGGCCGTAGCAGTGGATAGCCGAAGTCGGAATTCCCAGATCGGCGCCAATCTCGGTAATGTTCTTGATGGGGGCTTCACGCGCTATTTCGATATCCGTTTTTTGCATAAAATCACCTTGACGATACTCAAAATGGTGGGGGCAGAAGCAAAGTTCCAACGCCCAGTATACGCATCAATTCAGCTGCTAAATTCGCCGCCTATAGGGTGGGAAATTGCCGGCAATGAATCGCGATTAGCCGCTCTTCGTCGGGTTCTTCTTCCACTCCTACCCGCACGGAAGAATCGAGGCAACCCCTGCTATCTACTTGGGAATTTGTGGCGAGTTGGGGGATAAATCCCAATCAAAAAACGCCAATGCCAACTGATGAATGGAGAAAGTTATGCGCGAGATTAGTGTTCAAAAGCAGTGCGTCAGCCTCACCGATTTGATTGATGTGGAATCTTTTGGTGAACCTTCAGACTGCTCGCAAATAGTATTCATAATCCAACGGGCTTACCCTGGCATGGTATTCATTGCATTCATCGCTTTTTACCAAGGTATAAATTCGATGGTACTCCTCACCCAGATACGCAGGCATAATCTGGCTACGCTCGAACTGTGCCAGCGCCGGCTCCCAGCGCACAGGCAGGGTAATTTCCTCGGAGAGTAATTTTTGGCCAGCCATAATCATGGCGCCGGGATCACACTTCGCTGTCAGACCATGATGTAGTCCCGCCATGATTGACGCCATAACCAGATAGGGATTGGCATCCGCGCCTGCAACGCGATGTTCTACCCGAGTATCCGCAAGGCCGGACACGGGGATTCGCAAAGAGACAGAGCGGTGGTTATAACCCCAATTTGGGCTCAGCGGCGCATAGTTGTGCGGGATCAATCGGCGGTAGGAGTTTGCATTAGGCGCAAAGATAGCCATGTTGTCCGGCATCGTACGGGCGAGCCCACCAACGGCATGGCGCAGCTTGTCCGAGATTGGCGGGGTTGCGGTAGATGTTTCATCAGCAAAAATATTGTTGCCCTGCTGATCGTATAGACTGACGTGAATATGCAAGCCGCAACCGGCCATGTCGGGGAATGGTTTGGCCATAAATGAAGCGCCAAACCCATGCTGTCGCGCAGAGCCCTTGATCAGGCGTTTTAGTAATACCGCTTGATCGCAGGCTTTAACCACGTCGTCAAGATGGTGCAGGTTTATTTCAAACTGGCCGCCGGAAAACTCCGACAAGACAGTGGTGACGGGTAAGCTCTGTTGTGACGCACCGCTCCGCACTGACTCCAGAAACTCATCGACATCCCACAAATCTTCCATCATGCCGAATTGGCTGCCGGGCTGGCGAATGTCGGTACCAGGGACCCTGGCAAGCAGTGGCCTGGGGATACCACCATCGTTCGGCTCCAACAAATAAAACTCTGACTCCGTGGCCACTACGGGTTTTAAACCCATGCTCAAAAGTGGCTGCAATGCCCGCTGTAGAACATTTCGAGGGTCGCGATAACATGGCTCGCCGGACAATTCACGGTAACTCGCCATCACTTGTGCGGGCTGGGATTTAAGCCAGGGCACCGTGGACAGGCTGCCGGCGACCGGATAAATTATTTTATCGGGATCGCCCTCATACATGGCAATATCCAAGTCATCGGGAACGTCACCATGGGTATTCATCAAGGCGGATGCCGCCGGACTTTTCAAGCCTGTGGTGAAGAAAGTCTCAAACTCACAGCGCGGAATTCTCTTGCCCCGCGGTATCCCATTGAGGTCTACGGTCAACACCTCCATCATCTGTGTGTCGGGGTGTATCGCCAGGAATCGGTTCAATTCTTCAATATTTGCCGCATCGGGATAATTCATTACCATCATTTCCTGGATAATAAAATCAGTGACTCACTGATCATAAGCTTGAACATTGCCATAACGGCAGTCAACAAACGCCAGCCTAAGCGGGCCCGTCGTTCAAGCGGTTTAGCACGCCAATCAGCATCAACATACAGGCGAAACCTGCCACCAGCGCCATCGCCGCCAGCGGGACATACCCAGCCCCCTCGACAAGAAAGCCGGCGATCACCGGCCCGGGCACCATTCCGGCATTCCAGAAAGAATCACCGGCCACTGCCCAGCGGCCCAGATCATCCAAGGCAGCTAGCGCGCCCAGCATGTAGGGCACGACGAAATAGTAGGCGAGGTTCCATAATATATTCAGCGCGATATAGAGAGTGCCGTCATCGCATACTGCGAGTCCGCCAGCAGCAAATGTGTTGAGTCCCAGCCCAATCACAATGGGCCATTTGCGGTCAAAGCGGGTTCCCAGCCCAATTGCCATTACGCCACCGAGCAGCCCAATGTAAACCGTGCCGGTAAGCGTACGACCGATCTCGAATTCATCCTGACCGGATCGAAATCCGATTTGCTCAATAAAGGTGTACACCCCGCTTTGACCGACTTCGTAGAGAAGCAACGCCAACATTGCGATGATCGCCAGCTTGCGGTTCGGCGCAGATCCAATTAGCGCGAAGAAGCCCTTTTCGCCTGCTTCGGTCTCGCGCGGCGGGAGCAACCAGATTAATGCCGGCATCAACGCCACGGTTACGCCAGCCACCAATAAGTAGCCACCCGCAGCTCCGAGGTAATCTGTGGCATAGGGAATCGCGATAAACTCCAGCCCCCCCAATAACCCCCAGCCCACAGTCACGATAGCGAACACGCGGTCTGGATCCATAGAGGAACTAGCCGCCGCTGTCCCCGAGGCCCCGACCAGCCCCGCGCCGATACCTGCCGCCATCCGAAGCGCGATCAACATTTCGAAGCTGGGCGCGTAGGCCGATGCGACGTTCGCAGCAATGACGATGACACAGCCGATGAGCGCAGTACGGATGCGAGACCATCGCGCGAGCGGCCAGGCTGCGCAGAATATAGTGACGAAATAGCAGAGCATTTCAGCGCTGAAGAGGGAGCCGGCGGCCGTTTCGGCAACACCGTACTCGGCCATGATCGAATCGAGTAATTGTGCCTGGGCATAATAGCCAAAGAGTGCGATGGTCCACGATGCAACCACGGCCAAGTACAGGCCATATTGATAGCTAGAAATATTCGCGCTTCCAGGTAAGGGAACGTTGCGCTCAGTCATTGAAAACAAGCAACATTACTACGACCGCTACAATCGGTCTTTCAATTTATAGTACAGCATACCCAACGCCACCATTTGCCTGCCAAACAGGTGTTGGCCTGGAATGGTCATCGTCTTAACGTTGGCGAACACATCGAAGCGCTCAAACGTGCCCGCAATGGCATCGGCCATAATCTGCCCCGCCAGATGGGTGACGTTCACGCCGTGTCCGGAATAGCCCTGGGAGTAGAATATATTGGGGGCGATCCTGCCCATCTGTGGCACCCGATTAATGGGCACGCCAATGGTGCCGCCCCAACTATAATCGATTTTCCTGGCGGCCAGTTGCGGGTATATTTTTAACATGCGCGGCACAAGATGCTGTTTTATGATGTTGGGATCGCTGCCAGAATAATTACAGCGGCCGCCAAAGAGCAGGCGTTTATCGGCGCTAAGTCGAAAATATTCCAGGATATAGTTAGGGTCACATACGGCTAGGTCTTGCGGATTTATCGTGTTGACGATGTCATCGGGGAGCGGTTCCGAAGCGATAATAAAACTGTTCACCGGAAACATAATGCCTCGCAGCTTGCGCTCCAGATAGTGATAGGCATTACCCGCCAGTACGACAAAGTCAGCCGTTACCGAGCCCTGCTCAGTAATCACTTTAGGCTTGCTGTGTTTTTCGATGCGCAACACAGGTGACTGCTCGTAAATCGTCGCCCCCTGGGAAACCGCTGCCCGGGCTTCTCCGATACACAGCTTGAGCGGATGTAAGTGCCCGTTGCCCATATTCAGCAGGGCGCCGATATAGGCATCGGTACCAATCGTATCTTCGGTTTCGCGCTTCGAGAGGATTTTGTATTCAAACGGAAAGTTGTGTTTTTCCATTGCGTCGAAATCCGCCCGCATCGCGGTCAGGTGCCGCTGTTTGATCGCCACATCGAGGTAACCGGTTCTTAAATCACAGGAAATGCCGTAGGTTTTAACCCGTTCTCGAATGATCTCATGGCCGGCCCAGCGCAGTTGCCAAAGTAAGCTCTCCCCTTCTTCGCCCAGCGACCGGACAATGGCCTCTTCACCGGAGATGCCACCGATCATTTGGCCACCGTTGCGGCCGGAGGCTCCCCAACCGACTTTATTGGCCTCAACCACATGGACATTGTAACCGCGCTCCGCCAGGTGCAGGGCTGTAGAAATACCGGTAAACCCCGCCCCTATTACGCAGACATCAGCAGTCTGTGCGCCCTGTAAGGGAGCATAATCCGGGCAATGATCTACGCTGGCTGCGTAGTAGGAGCTCGTGTGTAATTGCGGCTTAGTCATATAGGTCGCTGCTGTCACCAATATCGCGGCTGGCCGGCATTATCGCGGCGGATCCAGTGGGTTTTATGCCAAAGAAAGAGCGGCAATACTTCCCGCCCTATCGGTCGCAATTTTCGATCAGAAGGACTGGCGCCAACTGCGCTCGGCAAAACACGTCAGGTGGGCTAACATGTCTCCATGCATGCCCGGCGGTACTGGGCAGGTGTTTGACCGGTGGCTTTCCTGAAGGCGGCATAAAATGCCGAATTAGAGTTGAACCCGACCGCAAAGGATACATCCAGCATCGCTTGCGTGGGTTGACCTGTTTGGCTGAGCATGACTTTAGCCTCTTTAATTCTGTAACTGTTTAGAAAATCGAAGAAACTCATGCCAAATCCGGAATTGACTGCCTGCGACAGCTGATTGACGGAACAGGCCACCAGGGCCGCCAATTTAAGCATGGTCAGATCTGGCTCAAGATACACTTTACCGTCGTCCATTAAATTTCGAAGTTGACGCGTATACTGTTTCATTTCGCCTGGGCTAAGGCCGGATTTGGCGTATTTTGGCGCCGGGGTGACAACAGCTTACTGACTCACTGCATTACTGGGATCGTAGTAGTCGGAAATTTTTATCGCACCGTCGCCGTTCAGCGACATAAACTCCGCCCCAAACCAGTCGTCTACAGAAGTATCTTCCGAGGACATTCGGTACTGAAAAGCGATGGTTGTGTCGCTGGACAAAATCTCACCTATGAGTTGACAGCTGTGATGCTCGCGGGCGAAGAAATCCGTCAGATTGGCAACCAGATCATCACCGGAATGCTGTTCATTCCTGGGAATATCGCAGTAGGTGCCATCCTTCACCAGATGCTCAGCCACGCCCCGGGCGTCGCCATGGCTCCAGGCATCGAAGTAGCTTTGAACAAAGTCTGCTGCACGCATTCGAGTTAACTCCAAAGTGAGGAAGGCGCCCGTATTATTATGGCCAGTGCTCGTCGAATATATATCAGGGTTGTCGGCTTTGTCATAAACGAGTTGCCGGGGATTTTGATAAAGTTCGCGGGACAGTATTTAACTTGTTGATATAACTTAACTATTTCTACTTGGAGAAACATTATCTCGCAACCGAACTGAGCCTCAGCACCGCCAGTATTACCGTCGATAGAAACCTATCGCCCCCATGAATGAACAGCCATTCATATAAATATTGCTAAATATCCCGCATTGATTTAAAAAGTGTAGCTATGAAGGCCTCACTGTTGGGACTGGTCTTGTCATTGCCGTTGGCTATCGCCGCCAGCGCCGCCGAGCCACCTCTCCTCAATGTCTACAACTGGTCGGATTATATCGATCCGCAAATCATTGACAACTTTGAAGCGGAGTACGGCATCAAGGTTAACTATGACACCTACGCCTCCAGCGAAATGGTCGATACCAAGCTGATGACCGGTCACAGTGGCTACGATATCGTCCTTCATTCCGCCGGCTTTTCGGCGCGACTGATTCCCATTGGAATATACCTGCCGGCGGAATTCGACCGACTTGAAAATTGGCGACATATCGACCCGGACATTCTAGCGCGGACACGCAAAAATTATCCCGGCAAGTTAGTGGGTGTGCCTTATATGTGGGGTACAACCGGCTTCACCTACAATGTGGACCTGATACGCGAGCGCATGCCTGACGCACCCATCGACAGCGCGTCGCTGGTGTTTGACCCCGAGATTGTATCCCGATTCGCCGACTGCGGAGTGAGCTTGTTGGATGATCCTCTGTCGGTAATTCCCATGGCGATGCTATACCTGGGGTATCCTGCGAATTCTGTAGCGCCGGAACACCTGCGCGACGTGGAGAAATTACTCAAAAGTGTCCGGCCCTATATCAAGTACTTCAGCTCTACCAAGATGCTGCTCGATTTGCCCAGCGAGGAGATCTGCATTGCGATGAGTTGGTCGGGGGATTATTCTGTCGCCACCGCGCGTGCCGCCGAGGCCGGGCTAGCTATCAACCTGGCCTTTAACATTCCGAAAGAGGGCAGCATTGAGTGGATCGATACCTGGTTTATTCCGGCGGACGCCCCTCACCCCAACAACGCCCACCTCTGGCTGGATTACCTGCTGCGCCCGGAAGTGATCGCCAGCGCGAGTAACTTCACAGGCTATGCCAACGCGAATCGTACGGCCACGGCGCTGGTCGATCCGGCCATCACCTCGGACGTCGCTATTTACCCGGATCAAACAACCATGAGCCGACTGCACGCAGCACCCGTGTTGCCGCCCAAGTTGGAACGCCGACGGTCGCGTACCTGGATAAAAATTAAAACCGGCTTGTAACTCGCCCTGGATTGCAAAATGAATGTAGAAAGCAAACAGCACACTAACGAGAACAGCGCAGCCTGGACCGGCGCGCCGTGGAAAGACCCGAGTCAATCGCCCTTCATCGAAATTCAGTCACTGCACAAGCGTTTCGGCGATTTCACCGCGGTGGACAATATCAGTCTGGATATCTATCGCGGAGAATTGTTCGCTATTCTGGGCGGTTCCGGCTGCGGTAAGTCCACCTTATTGCGTATGCTGGCCGGCCTGGAGGCACCCTCGGCCGGTAGAATTCTGATCGACGGCGTGGACGTCACGGAACTGCCGCCCTACGACCGCCCGGTCAACATGATGTTCCAATCCTATGCTGTATTCCCGCATATGACGGTGGAGAAAAATATTGCCTACGGCCTGCGTAAGAGCAGGGTCGCCCCGGCAGAGATTGAGTCCCGGGTGCGAGAAATGTTGGAATTGGTGCAGCTGACCAATCTGGAGCAGCGTAAACCAAACCAACTCAGCGGCGGCCAGCTGCAGCGTGTGGCGCTGGCCAGGGCCCTGATCAAGCGACCCAAAGTGCTATTACTGGATGAACCCCTGGCGGCACTGGACAAGAAGCTTCGCGAGCAAACCCAGTTCGAACTGATGAACCTGCAAGATCAACTGGGCACCACCTTTGTGGTAGTAACCCACGATCAGGAGGAGGCTATGACCCTGGCCACTCGCATAGCAGTAATGGATGAGGGAAGGTTTATACAGATTGGCACACCCAGCGAAGTGTATGAGTACCCGCGCAATTTTTTTGTCGCCGATTTCTTTGGAAACATCAATATTTTCGATGCCACGGTGATCAGCAGTGAACCGGGCTTTATTGCGGTGGAACTGGGCGCAAGCGGGACCAGAATACGCATCCAACACGGGGGCGTAATCGACGCCGGCGCAGCCGTGATGATTGGTGTGAGACCCGAGAAACTGCTTATCAGTAAGGATAAACCTACCGATGATCGCTATACGGTAACACGCGGAGTGGTGGAAGATTTGGCCTACTACGGCAATCGATCCATCTACCGGGTGCGCTCACAGGAGGGACGAATAATTCAAGTTAGCGCGCAAAACAGCCAGCGCTCTGTGGAACTTGCCATGGAGTGGGACGACGAAGTTTATCTGAGCTGGGATTCCAGCAGCAGCGTAGTGTTACAAAAATGACCGGCGCCATCCGCCACGGCGCGGCGGGCAGATTGTGGCGCACGACGGTCATCACCCTACCCTACGCCTGGCTATTGCTATTTTTTCTAGTGCCATTTGCCATTGTGTTCAAGATCAGCTTTGCCGACCCGATAGTCGCGCAGCC
The DNA here is from genome assembly GCA_027295405.1 of Gammaproteobacteria bacterium. Lineage (GTDB taxonomy): Bacteria > Pseudomonadota > Gammaproteobacteria > Pseudomonadales > Halieaceae > JAPUKZ01. Next base: position 15,979 of record JAPUKZ010000524.1, on the reverse strand, counting down.
CCCGTTTACGCCGTTCTTCGACTGGGCCGAATCGTCCCCACGTCGCCTGTTGGCTACATTCGACAACTATCTTTTTTTGCTGGAAGACAAACTCTATTGGGTGAGCTATCTGCGGTCGATTCGAATCGCATTCATCTCCACGCTGCTGTGCCTGCTGCTTGGTTATCCGATGGCCTACGGGATCGCGCGTGCCCGCCCCCCCTGGCGCAGCCTCTTGCTGATGTTGGTTATTCTGCCCTTCTGGACTTCCTTCCTGCTGCGGGTATATGCCTGGATTGTCATGCTAGGCAAACACGGCGTGGTCAACAACGCGCTGCTCAGTGTGGGATTTATCGACGGCCCCCTGCAAATGTTGTACACCGATGCGGCGGTCTATCTCGGCATCGTCTACACCTACATTCCCTTTATGATACTGCCCCTTTATGCCAGTTTGGAAAAGTTGGATCAAAACCTGCACGACGCGGCAATGGATCTGGGTGCCACGCCCTGGAAAGTCTTCACCGATATCACCCTACCCCTGTCCATGCCGGGCGTGATCGCGGGCTCGCTGTTGGTATTCATTCCGGCTTTGGGCGAGTTTGTAATTCCCTCCTTACTGGGCGGCATCGACTCGTTGATGATCGGACGTACACTGTACGATGAATTTTTTGTCAATCGAGATTGGCCACTGGCCTCCGCCGTCGCCACGGTGCTGCTGTTTATCCTGATTCTGCCTATCATGTTGTTTCAGCGCTACCAACAGGGGGAGGAGTCATGAAAACACGCTCAACCTTTCTGCTATCGACACTGTGTTTCGGTTTTGCCTTTCTCTATATCCCAATCCTGGTGTTGGTGCTCTATTCCTTTAACGACTCTCCCCTGGCTACGGTGTGGGGTGGGTTCTCGTTTCGCTGGTACGATGCGCTGCTGGATAATAAACAAATCCTGAATGCAGCCCTGCTGAGTTTGAAAATTGCCGTGGTTAGCGCCACCTGCGCAACGGCGTTGGGCACCCTGGCGGGACTGACACTCAATCGTATGGGGCGCTTCCGCGGTCGCACGGTATTTACCGGTATGATTGCAGCGCCACTGGTAATGCCCGAGGTGATCACAGGCTTGTCCCTGTTGCTATTGTTCGTCAGCTTACAAGAGCTCACCGGTTGGCCTTCGGCACGTGGCGCCAACACCATTACCATTGCCCATATCACCTTTTCCATGGCCTATGTTGCGGTCATCGTCCAGTCGCGACTCGCCAGTATGGACGAGTCACTGGAAGAAGCGGCCATGGATTTGGGCGGGCATCCGTTCGCAGTCACCCGCGATATTACCCTGCCGTTGATCGCCCCGGCAATGCTGTCCGGCTGGCTGCTGGCTTTTACCCTGTCACTGGACGATCTGGTAATCGCCAGCTTTACCTCTGGCGCCGGGGCCAGCACCTTGCCCATGGTGATTTTCTCCAAAGTGAGATTGGGAGTCACGCCGGAGGTAAACGCCGTGGCGACTATTATCATTGGCATAGTCGCCCTGGGCGTTATCCTGGCAGCCTGGCTGATGTTTCGTCAGGAGCGCAGGAGAGGTGGGGGTGGAGATAGCTAGGTCAAATAGAAATCCATTATTGCCGTAGACGTTAAGTTCGAGTTCACAGCACCACAGCGCTGTAATTCATCCCGCACATGCAGACGCGCCTTGTCCAATCGCTTCATGGATCGCGCAGTGAAAGGTCCATCCCCCAAATCCAACTGGAAAAACTTTTCCCCCTTGCTGGCCGCCTCGATGCTATTTTGCGCAAAAACCTGGTAGGTTTTGTGGGCGTGATCAAACAGCGGATAAACAGTTTCCGGGATTTCATCTTCCGCCAGCCACTGCGCATCCGGCTTGGCGGTACTCCATACTCTCTCTACGTAGCCTTCCAACATAGGCAGATACGCACCCAGCCAGCTTTTGGGTTCGGGATCTAACAGAAAATGTGCCTTACAAGGCCCTACCAGCGCAAAATCTGCCAAACAGGCGCGCCCGCCCAATAGAAAATCGTGTTCATCGAAGTGATTGCTTAACAATGCCATTATTGTGTCAAAGTCGCTCTGCACTGCGTCTTTTTGATCCAGCCCGGCGCCCTGTACTTCACAGGCAGCAGCGCCAAAGGCGTCGAGCATCATCTGCCCTGTGCCGGCGACCTGCTGCCTTTCAGCATCGCTCAGGGCGGCATCGATCGACCTCCCAAGTATCAGGTTCATTCCAAAGTTCTGGCCTGCGGCCTTCACATTATCGGGATAACACCACCTGGAGTGTAGGGCATGACGCGGCAACCAGTGATTGAAGAAGTCTTCCAATATGAAGCAGGCGCCGCGCTGTGCAGCTGATGCCGGAATCACCGGTGCTTCCGTAAAGCGCTCGTGCAACAGAGGTCCAATGCAAATCGTATCGTTCAGTATCCAACCGTCGGGGGTTTCCAGCAATGGGACAAACCGTGTGCCGGCCCTTGCCTCTATCGCCGCGGCACTCTCCAGAGTTTTATATTGCCACTGGTAGGGAATGTCCTGATACCGTAATTGCGCTTCGAGCTTTCGGGTAAACATGCTCAGCTCTTGTCCGATTAAGGTATAACTGCCTCTGTACATGGAAAATTCTCCCAATAGGGCCGGTCGATAGGTGACTCACCAGTGACTGCAAAACTACAGCATTTCGTCGGCAACAATCTCCAGCGCTTCGGGCTGCATCGCCGTAATGTTCATCATATCCACCTCACCGCGCTCTCCCGAGGCTTTCCAGGCCTTGAGGCGTTCCCGAATCTTTTCCTCCGGGCCTATCAAGTGAACGGCATCCACCAGGGCATCCGGAACAGCCGCGATAGCCTCGCGCTGTTTACCGGCCAAATAGAGATCCTGAATTTTATGGGCATCCTCTTCAAAGCCTAACCGAGACACATAGTCGGTGTAGAAGTTTTTCCCCCGGGCTCCCATTCCGCCAATATAGAGTCCCAGATTACCTTTTATCCTCGGCGCGAACTGCTCATAGTCGCCAACGGCGCAGGAGACATTCGGTGCCACCACAAAATCGCGCTTGCTCTTACCCCCGCCGGCGCGCACAAAACCTTCGTCAAAGTGAGGTTTGAGAACCTCTGCGTATTTGTCCGGATCCAGCATTGCTGGGAATACGCCGTCAGCACATTCCGCGGCACAGCGCAGCCCATTGGGGCTGATTGAGGCAGTGTATATCGGCAGATCCGGGTTACCGTGGAGAATACTCTTCAAGGGCTTACCAAGCCCAGTGCTACCGGGCCCGGTGTAGGGCAGCTGATAGTATTCCCCTGCAAACTCCAGCGCCGCCTCACGCCGCAATATTTGGCGAATGATCGCGATATATTCCTTGGTGCGTGTTAGCGGCTTGCCGTACACCTGCCCGTGCCAGCCCTCTGCCACCTGCGGGCCCGATGGTCCAAGACCGAGGATAAAGCGACCGCCTGAGAGGTGATCCAGGGTCATCGCCGTCATGGCCGTCGCCGCCGGGGAGCGGGCAGGCATCTGCATGATGGCCGTACCCACGTGGATAGTGTCCGTCTGAGCGAGAATCCAGGAGGCGGTCGAAACCGCATCGTTACCATAGGCCTCAGCCGTCCAGGCGACATAAAAGCCAAGCTGTTCTGCATGCTTGATCAAATCCATATTAATGCTGGCGCGTTTGCCAAACGCCAGCTGGCTGATTCCTAACTTCATTGGGTGCCCTCTCCAGGCCGTAGTGATTCGGCAGAATTTCTATAATTCCGCGCCACCAACATATTACTGTTGGCAGTATTTATATCTATGGGTGAATTATCGACGAGATTCGCCGGCACATAATCAAAAATAAAGGTGATACGCCCATCCGTCCCTTTGTTCATCACACTGTGGGTTTTTTGGTTATTCAGCTCGTAAGCCTCGCCTACTTTCAATTGATAGGGGCGGCCATCAATCATAAAACGAACCCGGGAGTTGGTGGTGATGGGCACGTGGATGCGGTGGCCATGGTGAAACGAGGGGTGGTGATCGCGGTGGGGTTTAATCACGTCCCCGGGCAGCAGTTTTGCCGCCATCGCCCGAATAACGGTGCCGCCGGGTTGGTAGTGCCGCACAATAATGCTCTCTATCAAGGGTATTGCAACGTCCGCCAACAGCGCCCAGCCCGACTCCCGGGTCAGCGTGATATCGGGCCAGCCTTCGCCATCGGTAAAGATCAAGACCACAGATTGGGTGCGCCTGTGCACATCGTAATCCTGCTGGCGCTGCTGATTTTCCAGCCAGGCCTCCTCCGGTAAAGCCAGAATGGCCGCGCTGAGGGCGGCGACGTTCACCGGCCCGAGTTCTCTTAAAGGTACTTCAATATCCACGCCCGTTATTCCTCTTTGCCAGAGATAGGAGGCTAGCACCGGCCACATTCAATTGCTACACACCGCGACCATCGCGCGTATCTCAGGCATAATACGCAGCAGACGCAAACAACAATTCTAGCGCTAATATGACAATAAAACTTCCAAAACTGATCGCTACCTCTGTGGTTCGCGGCGCAATATGCTGCGGTAGATAGTTTCGGCTTTTTCGGGTTCGCCATTCGCCTCAAATCGCTCCGCGCTGGCCATTTCCCCGGCGAATGCCATCTCCTGGCGGCGGCCCGTTGCCGCCGACCGGGTCTGTAGCATCTGCCCTCTGGCCCGCTCTATCTTTTCCTTGATCCCGCTGGACTGCGAATCAAGATCGACAGCGTAACGGTATGATTTGATCGCTGCTTTAGGCCGCCCTTCGACCAACATCAGATCGGCGTAGGTTTCGTGGCCAAGAGCAAATCGGGGGTGTAGTGACCGCGCCTGCTCGGCATTCCCGCTACGCAGGTGGACGGAAGCGCGGTTAAAAAAATCTCTCTCGGGCCGGGGCTGCAGTTGAATAATATCTCACCTCAAGAACACTGAATCACGCGAAAATGTAAGCCGTTATCTGAGTATAGCTGGGTCGCAATTTCCAGTTGCAGGCAAAAACATTCCGACCATAGCCGAGTCCAGCCAGTTGATTAAAAGCCCACATTACCACTGGGCATCGACGGATAGTCACCCACCGTGGGTCCGTGGCGCTGCACGTGTTCGATGGCCTCCTCCACTTTGGCAAGGCCATCCAACAACACCGCTTCGTCCATATTGAGGGCCGGATACATTCGCACCTGGCGCTCAAAGTCGCATATCGCCCAAACTCCGCGCTTCATCATCTGATGGCGAACCGAGCGGGCGGTCGCGTACTCTTCCCCCTGCTCCGAGGTGTTGTTAAAAGACACTCCCAGCAGTAATCCCAGGGTGCGCACCTGCCCAACAATGCTGTACTTTTGCTGCCAGTGGATCATGTATTCGGCGGCCACTTTACCCAACGAGGCGGCCCGCTCGACAATATTGTCGCGCTCGTAAATCTCCAGCGTCTTGAGGGCTGCTGCACAGCCGCCGGGGGTGCCGGCGAACGTACTCCCGCCCGACGCGCGAACATTGTCGCCCAGAATTTCATCAGTGGCCGCTACGCCCGCGCAGGCTTCGATCCCGCCGGACAGATTTTTCCCCGCCACCAGAATATCCGGCAGCACGTCATAGTGTTCCACCGACCACATTTTGCCGGTGCGCCCCAGGCCGGTCAGCACTTCGTCGGCAATCATCAGCCATTCATTGTCGTCGCACAATTTGCGGATACCCTGAATGAACTCGACACTGGGAATCCAGTTGCCCCCTTCCGCCAGGCCCGGCTCGATCAATATCGCGGCAATATTCTCCACCGGTGACACGTATTTGGGGATGTGCTCGGCCAAATACCAAAGGCAGTATTCCACATACTGTTCTTGGCCCATACCGGCAGGAATTTGTTCCGAGTAAGGGTACGGCGCTTTGATGACGCCCCCCGCCCAACCCTCCATATACAGATTGTTATCGGCGTTGTAGGCACTCGCCATTTTTGTGCCCAGACCCTCGCCATGAAAACTGGAGGTAAAACTAATAATATAGCGCCGCTTGGTATGGCAGAGCGCCAGGTGGATGGCAGACTCGACCGCCTCCGTTCCGGATACTTCAAAACTGAAGCGCGGTAGCGCGCCGCCCGGCATTATCTTGGCCAACTGCTCGGCCAGCGGGATGCGCAGGGAGTGCTCCCAGTGGAAGCCATAGCGGCAGTGGGCCTTATGCACGGCCTCTATTATCTCCGGATGGCAATTGCCCAGGGGGTTGGTCGCCCAGCCGTTCTGGAAGTCGATATAGCAATTGCCATCCATATCCCAGATAAAATCTCCCTCTGCCCTGTCGACAATGAATTGCCCGGGCGGCTCATAGCCACGGGCGGCACTGCTTGCGCTGCTGGACGGGTAACGCAGCCCATCGCGCAAATGGGGCAGTCCCCTGGCTAACAGGGCCAGGCTTCGTTTGCCCGGCAGCTTATAACTCATTGAGAGAACACCACGGTCTTATTGCCGCGCACGATTACCCTATCCTGCAGGTGGTAACGCAGTGCCCTGGCGAGCACAGATTTTTCTACGTCCCGTCCCAGCCGAACCATGTCATCGCGGGTGCAACTGTGGCTCACCCGTATCACATCCTGGTCGATAATAGGCCCCTCGTCGAGATCCTCCGTTACATAATGGCTGGTAGCCCCGATCAGTTTAACGCCCCGTTCATACGCTTTCTGATAGGGGTTCGCACCCATGAAAGACGGTAGAAAACTGTGATGAATATTGATCAGACGACCGGAATAGGCGCTACAGAGGTCGGGGGGAATAATTTGCATATAGCGCGCCAGGACAACACAGTCCGCCCTGTGCCGCGCGACAATATCACTGACCTTGGCAAAGGCCTCCGCCTTATCTTCCTTTGGTACCGGCACGTAGTGAAACGGTATACCGTGCCACTCCACCATGCCCCGGAGATTCTCGTGATTCGATAGTACGCAGGTGATGTCGCAGGCTAATTCATCGCTTTTCCAGCGGTACAGCAAATCTGCCAGACAGTGGGAGGCATGACTGGCCATGATTACCACTTTCTGCAGAACCTGGTTGTCGCGCAAATACCACTGCATATCAAACTGTTGCGCCAGCGCTTCAAACTCTTCCCGAAATGTATCCAGGGTGACCGCCAGGTCATCTACATTGATCACATTGCGCATGAAGAACCAATCCTGCTCAATATCAGTATGGTGATTCGACTCTATCAGCGAGCCCTGGCGCTGAGCGACAAAGTTGGATACCGCGGCGACAATACCCACCTGGTCTGGGCAGGAGACAACCAGGGTACCGGTGCCACATTTTTTTATTCCACTCATAAAATATTTTCCAGGAAAACGCTGTTAATGATAAACCAATCGCCTAAAAAAGATCCTTCATGCGGTAGTAGAGCATTCCCGCCGCTACAGCCTGACCACCAAACCACTGGCCGAAGGGAATTTTCCAGTGAGGAATTTTGGAGAAGAACTCCATCTTCTCCAGCGTTCCTGCAACTGCATCTGCCATGATCTCACCACTCAGATGTGTGTTATTGACACCGTGCCCGCTATATCCTCCAGCGTAGAAGACATTATCAGCGGTGCGCCCCAGCAGGGCCACCCGATTCACCACGATGCCGATTTTGCCACCCCAGCTATAGTCGATACGCTTGTTGGCCAGCTGCGGATAGAGCGATTTGAAACGCGGCAACATCCCCGCTGTAATATCTTTGGGTTCGCGCCCTGAGTAATTGCAGCGGCCGCCAAACAGCAAGCGGCGATCGGCAGACAGGCGATAGTAGCCAACAATCTCATTCTGGTCACACACCGCGAGGTCCTGAGGGTTGACCGCCGCCGCTTCCGCCTCCGTCAGTGACTCGGTAGCGAGAATATAACTGCCAGCAGGAAAAACCAAGCCGGATAACTTACGCGGCTCAAGCCTGTGATAAGCATTGCCCGCCAACACCACAAAGTCGCACGTAACCCTACCATTGGCGGTGACCACAACCGGTTTCTTGCCATGGATAATATCGCTTACCGGCGAACCCTCATGAAAGACAGCGCCCAGCCCTGTAGCCGCGCGCGCCTCACCCAGACAGAGATTCAACGGGTGCAGGTGACCGTTGCGCATATTGATCAAGCCACCAACATACGTGGAGGTTCCGGTCAGCCGGTGCAATTCCTGTCCCTCTACCAGCCGCAGTTTGTCTTCCATACCGCGATTGCAAAGCGCTTCGTACCACTCGTGCTGATCACGCACCTGGCGCTGCTTGAGCGCGACATCTATATAACCATGTTTGAAATCACAGTCTATGTTGTATTTCTCGATGCGCTCCTCAATAATTTCATGACCCCGATAGCCCATTTCAAAAAACGTATCCGCGGCCTCTTGCCCCCAGTACTTAAGCAACCGCGCCTCGCCCGATATGCCAGCGATCAGCTGTCCTCCATTGCGTCCCGACGCCCCCCAGCCGACGGAGTTTTGTTCCAGCACAGTCACTTTGTAGCCGCGCTCGGCCAGAGACAAGGCCGTAGCCGTACCGGTAAAACCCGCCCCAATCACGCAGACATCAGTACTGTGATCGCCCGCCAGTGGCGAATAAATTGTGTGATCATTGCGACTCGCAGCATAGTAAGACGGGCAATGTTGCTCAACCTTTAACATGTAAACCTTCCACACTGAACATATATTTAATTTACTATATATTGATATAGTGCCAGTATAAAAAAAAACTTTCCACCCGCTCGCCAAAACTATCCACCCAGGAGTTTTACATGAACCAGCAATTGCCCGACAACAACCAGAGCGAACCACGCCGCCTTCTGATTGAGGCGACAATCACAGGCATCTCGGAGCACGGACTGCAGAAGGTTACCCTCGCCAAAATTGCGGGTAATGCCGGCATGACGGCGGGTTCGATAAACTTCCACTTCTCCAGCAAAGAAGCACTTTTACTCGATACTCTGCGCTATCTCGCCGACGAACTGGATGCCTCCATCGACCGGGCTCTCGCCTCCACTGCCGGCGCCCCCGCTGATCGACTGACAGCCATTCTGGATGCGTCGCTGGACCCGGATATCACTGAACCGCGAAAAATGGCTGTGTGGTTTGCCTTCACTGCAGAAGCCAGGACCCGCGACGACTACCAACGAATATGCGGCGTTCGGGATCGAAAAAACTTTGAATCTATTCTCCAGACCTGCACCGAAATAATTCGCGAAGGCGACAAGCAGGATCAAATGAACGCCCGGGCGATGGCCAACGCAGTACAGGGACTCATCGAGGAGGTCTGGCAGGAAATTCTCTACGCCGGCCCCAACTACGACCGGGCGGACGCGCGCAATGTTTGCATGTCTTTTCTGGCCAGCGTTTTTCCCTGGAGCTTCGCTATGCCCAGGGCTGGCGAACAACGCAAATCGCCTCTGCGCACAAAGGATAAGACTCTGCGCATTATTCGCGCCGGCGAAGCTGAGCTCACGCGAGTAAGTCCACTATTTGATCTCTACCGTCAGTTTTACCAACAGCCCGCAGATCCCGGGCTCGCCCGCAAGTTTTTGCGCAATAATATTAGGAAAGCGCAGTCGGTCATTTTTCTGGCAAGCGATCAGTCCGGTCAGGATTTGGGATTCACCCAACTCTATCCCGGTTGGTGCTCTGTGGCCGGCGCGCCGTTCTGGATTCTCTACGACCTTTACGTCAGCCGGGAAGCCCGTCAACGCGGCGTGGCGCGAGCACTGATGAATGAGGCATTGAAACTGGCGAGAAAAACCCGGGCCTGTCGCATCGATCTGGAAACAGCGGTGGACAATTACGACGCCCAGGCACTGTACGAAAGCCTGGGGTATGAACGCGATACCGAGTTTTTCAAATACTCTCTGGAGCTTGCTTGAGCGAGTTATTCTCGCCAGATACCCTGTTCACGCAGGTCCAGCAATGCCCGCTCCAAGCCCTTGCGCAAGGCGATTACCAGGTCGTCGATCTGGTCGCGGGTAATAATCAGCGGAGGCGAGAGGATACAGACATTGATCAGGGGTTTAAGTAACAGGCCAAACTGGTGACAGTGGTAGTCGACCAGGTTCCCCACCGCGTAGTCCTTTGCCAACAAGTCCTCACCTTCGCCGGCGGCTTGTCCCTACCAAAAACTCCGTACATATTGATTTTCTTGACGCTTCTGGGCCTGATCTACACCCTGGCCCAGGAAGCTTCAGAAGGCCTGTAGATGATGGGGTACAACGGGTCTAGCGGACGAGCCCGCCAGGCCTGTACTTCGTCGAGCACGCTGTTGGTGACATTGGAAATCAGAGTGGACGATACCTCCGCTCCGTAGAGTTCCGCCAGTTCAGCTTGTATGCCGCGAGTGCTGAGGCCACGAGCATAGAGACCGATGATCATGTCATCGATACGGTCGATCCGGCGCCGCCTCTTCTTGACGACCTGGGGCTCGAAGCTGCCATTGCGGTCGCGGGGGATCTCCAGGCCGATTTCACCATCCTTGCTCTGCACCATCCTGGCGGAGCGGCCATTGCGTGAATTCCCGGTGCCATTGCCTAACGGGTCATTGGGTTCATAACCGAGATGATCGGTGAGTTCGCCTTCCAGCATGGCCTCTACGGCGCGCTTCTTGACCTGCATCAGCAAGCCATTCTTGCCGAGCCGTTCCTCCGCGTCCCCGTCAAAGTTCGCCAGTAGCTCATTGAGCAGTGAATCTTGTTTCTTGGTAAGTTGGGTCATCTGTTAAACGTCAACAACTTTGGCCGACCGGCCAATCTTATTGTCGTTTAATAGTCATCGTTGCTCCAGTTGGCAGTATAGTTCGATGACCATTTACACAGTTACCGGTACACCCTCTATCAAGACTTACTGTCCTATTTTTTGAAGCGATTTTATTCTTCTTCGCGCCATGCTTCATACTGCTTTTGGGTTATACCGAGTCCAATAATGGCACCTGCATGTAAGCTGCCAAGGTCGGTGATCGCCATGGCGATAAATTTGTCGCTTTGCTCGATAGTATTTTTCTGACAGTAGTTGTCGATGTGCTGTTCTATGTCTTTGCCGTGTAATCCATGTTCGATCACTTGCCCCATAACCTGCTTGCGCTGTTGCCGGTATTGAACGCGGAAGGCGTCAATTTCACCCAATGCAGTTTTACCGGCTTGGTACTGTTCGCAGGAGCGCAGATAGGCATAGCAAAATAATTCCACCATGGGAGCTACATTGTTTGTCTCATAAATTATTAACATAGCAGCGCTGTAATCATTTCTCGATATATCTGTAAAGCTAAGAGGGCATAAGTTTGCTTTGATAAATGGAATGTTGGAGGCAAGGCGTGCCGCTCTCTTATTTACATCCTCAAAGGCTTGTAAGTAAGACATATGTGCCAGCACAAAGAAGCTTTGTTCAATAGGGTCTTCAATTTTTCGTGCCTTCAGTAGAAGTAATTCCAGGCTTTCTCTGATTAGGTGGGGGTTATTCAAAGGCTTATAGGTTGATTTCCCGATATTAACCTCGATCTTTCGAATGTCACCGCAGCTTTCCGGATTTGTCAGCAGGTCTTGTGATAGCAGATTATGTAGATTGAAGATTGTAAAAGGATTGAGCTCTATTTCTTCTGCGTTTTCGACTAAAAATAAGATTGCCTCTTTGTGGTTCATGATCATCACGCTATCTTCGTGTATCTTACCTTCGGCGGTGATACCTTCTACCACAAGCTTTTCTGTATCTATGAGGCTGTAAGTATTACCCTCTAAGCGACTGGAATTGTAGGACAGGTCAATTAATAGGCGTTCGCATATTTGTTTGGCATAGGTTCCGGCTGCGAGTTCTTTATCGACCCTCATTCCGGCCTTCCTCAGTCGATCTCTTACCTCTAATGGGACATAGCTTGTTTCATTAGGGACATATTCTTCCAGGAATGCTCTGTTATAGGACATAATTGCCCTTGAATGGAGGGGTATATCAAGATATTTCAGGGCTTCCAAGCTATCATTTGAGAATATTAGATGGTTTTTGTCCTTACCTGACTCTATTCCTGTCCCTAGAGGAAAGTATTTCGTAGCCCTCCTTTCACCCTCTTTGCGTATTCGATTGGCTCCCGTTAAAGCCGCCAGTCTCCTCTGTAATGTCTTGTTTTCTATGTTATTAATTAACTTCTGTGAAATTTCTCCACGACTCAATCCTTCTGGATGTTGTTCCAGAATGCCCAAGATTTCTGCCATTAGTGGTTTTACCGGTTGTGTCATTCTTATCTCGCGTGTCCTTTAGTTAAGGTTAGAGACATTTAGGGACACAATCAAGTGTCTTCTTTTATAGAGATGTTGTTTTGTCGATAAAATGGTCGCGATAGGAATGCCGGTCACCCGGCACCCCTCGCGCAGATCCCAGCGCGCACTACTAATGCACTGGTTTTGGCCATGCCATCCAGGGCAATAACCGGGGCCCTTGATTCGCGAGGGAGCGATAGGAGCGCCCTTTAGGGATGATCAATAAAGGTTAATCGGAAACTTCAACCAACAGATTAGATTGGTGCGCATGGATTTTCTCACCAGAGGGCCACCATAGAGCTTTAATAGTGCCTATATGTCAAGGAACTGTTCAAGACCGGCGAGATTCTGTCCCTGACCCGGGACTATGTTACCCCCTACTACCGGGAAAGTTCACAGCAAACGGTGCATTGGTTCCGCGACAAGCTCGGCGACCTGCCCTATCGCATCCATAAGCCTGAGGGAACCATCTTTCTCTGGTTGTGGCTTGAAGGACTGCCCATCAGTAGCCAAACCCTCTACGAACGCCTCAAGACACGCGGCGTACTGATCGTCCCTGGCTACAACTTCTTTGTCGGCATGGACGACAGCTGGCGGCACAAGCATGAGTGCATTCGGGTATCCTACGCGCAGGACGCCGACACCGTGCAGCGCGGCGTGAAGATCATTGCGGGAGAGGTGGCCAGGGCCTACCAGAGCTGAACTTCCGGGCCGCGGATCCCTGCTGCGATTCAGGTAGTCAGCTTGCATCCTCACCAGCACCGGCCCCCCGCACACATCGACAGTGCCGGGGTAGGCGACAAACCAGGCTTTCGGTCGATTGCCGCGGGATCGTACCAGCTCAGCAAAGCTGGCGGATTCGGTTTTCATGACCTGCAAAGGGAGCCGCTGTGGGCCGGGAGGCAATTTGGACTTGCCGAGCATAGCAGACTAAATTGAGTAGACCAGATTTCTTTCGAGAACGATGAGAAAACCACATGCTGCGCACCCTGGCTTCACTAATACTCGCCGCCTTACTGGGCTCATTGGCTCTGCCGCTGGCCGCACAGACCACCATTATTGAGAACGTCACCCTGATCGACGGCAACGGCGGCAAGCCCGCCGCAGGCATGTACATCACCGTAGTGGGCAGCGAGATCAGGGTCATCTCCAACACGGCCCCCGCCGGTATGCCCGCCAATGCCACTCGGGTACCCGGCAAGGGCAAGTTCCTGGTGCCTGGATTTATCGATACCAATGTCCACGCCTCGGTATACGGCAATTCGAGACGTCGCGAGACGGCCGTCAAGTACGGATCCCGCAATCACGAACTGGTGGAGGAGTTTGTGCAACGGCAACTGAAATATGGCGTGACGACCATCCGCGACAGCTACGGCTCGCTGGTTCCATTGCTGCAGGTACGCGACGCCATCAAACGTGGGGACATCGTCGGCCCCCGCATGCTGGTGGCCGGGAATATCGTCGGCTGGGGTGGCCCGTTTTCCATGACTTTCTCACTGATGGAGGAATCCGAACTGACCCTGTTCCAGGAGCAGTGGAACGACGCCATCGCCCAGGACGCTGGCGAAGAACTGATGGATATGGGTCCGGAAGAGCTGCGGGTCGCCATCAACAACTACCTCGACAAGGGCCCGGACTTTATCAAGTACGGGGGCACCAGCCATTTCCGCTACCCTTCCCTGATCGGGTTCTCCGTGCGGGCCCAACAAGTCATCGTGGAGGAAACCCACAAACGCGACCGGGTCGTTGAAACCCACGCCACCAGCACTGAGGCATTGCGCATGGCGGTGGAGGCGGGTATCGATCTCATTCAACATCCGGAGATACTCAGTGCGCCCTATCCGGAAGATCTCATTGCGATGATCGTCGAAAGGGATGTGATGTGCGGCTTGCGCTCCAACACCCTGGCGGGAAAGCCGTTGCGCGACCACCAGGCCCGGCGCAAGACCGCCATGGAAGAGCTGGACAACGCCCCGCCCCCGGCCACCAGCGCGGAGCGGCGCCGGCGCCAGACCAGGCTGGGTCACTGGTATGAAATAGAGCTGGCCAATGCCCGGGCCCTGATCAAGGCCGGCTGTCACGTTACCATCGCCACCGACAACTACCAGGGACGCGCGCCGGAATTCAGGCGCAACCTCAAACCGGAGTACCAGGAAGCGGGTATCGGTAGCCTGCTGGCCATCGAAGGACTGGTTGAACTGGGGATGACACCCATGCAAGCCATTGTTGCCGGTACCCGCAACGGCGCCATAGCCGCCCGTGGCCTAGATAAATTCGGCACCGTTGAGGTAGGCAAATCCGCGGACCTGGTGTTACTGGACGCCAACCCGCTGCGGGATATTGGCAATATACGCAAACAGAGCATGGTTATGGCGCGGGGCAAGATTATCGACACACAGGCCTTGCCCTACCAGCGGATTTTCTATACCAGCCCCTGATATGTATTGACCTGTCAACTATTGGCACTATGCATTCTAACTTCCATACTCGCCTCACTCATACAGTAAGCCCTTGGAGCAGAGCACGAGCGGCAACCATTGCCAACTGCTGGCGCAGAGCAAGTATTTCGAGATGTAACGCCGCCCTGCTGCGTAGGACGCTGACCAAAGTATCAAGCAAAGGTATGAACACTGTTTTCATGCCGGTAACGCTACCGGCCTGCCCCTGGAAAAGTCAAGAAAATCAAGAGGTACGGAGTTATTGGTAGGGACAGTCGATTAAGCGGATGGGATTTCTCTGCCGGTTGTCTTAAGACAAGATTAGGAAAAGGGCCCCCGAAGGCCCCCGCTGTACTACTGGATTTCACCGCGCCGGGGTCTCCTACCTCTGTGACCCTCTCGCGCCTCGCCGGCAAAGTCTCCACGTGCTTCTTCCAGGGCTGCCTGTAGATCCTCGTTTCCATCGATCACCTCACGCACATCCTCGCGCAACTCCCGATGCCCGGCGCGCAGGCTGGCAACCGCTTCCTGCAGCACTTCCTCGTCGACCTCATCGCTGTCGCGCAGGGCCTGGACCTCATCGTGCAACGCGGTCAAGTCATCGCGGGAAGCCTGCAGCTCCGTCGCCGTGGTTTCGTCAACGTACTCCAGAATGGTTTCAAACAACGCACCTTTATCCGGCCGTTCAACCATGTCCTGTGCCGCTGCATACAGGGGCAGGCAGGCGAGTACCGCTATCGCTAACTTTGCTGATTTCATAAACACTCTCCGATCTCTTGATTAAGTAAACCCAGTTGGGTCCTGTGGATGAGGGCTGTATCGTTGCCTCATTAAAGTTAACGATGCGCCGGGGAAGAAGGTTGCAATGAATCGCAGGAACGCCCAAAAATTCTGTAAAGTTCAGTTTGTCGACTTAGAACTGCCAGCCTATTCCCAGCATCATCACTTGCCGGTCGTAGTCGAAACTATCGATATTCGAGTCGTTGTCGGTGTAGCTGTACTCTGCAGTCAAAGCCCAGCTGGAGGTAAACAGCCAGGAGCCACGCAGGCTCATCTTGTAACGGTGGTCCTGCCTTTCCACTGCACTGCCATCCGTAAACAGGTTGTCGTCCAGGTACCTACTGTAACGATAATCGGCGCGCAGGGAGGCTCGCCATTGGCCGCTCGCGTAAGCCCAACCGGCGCCAAAGGAGTGGCGATGCGCGGAGTAACTGGAGAAGGCGTCTCCATAGTCCAGGTCATCGCGATCGTCCAGCTCATAGCGGTACTCAATTTTCCAGCGTGATTGCGCGCCGGCACGGCCGCCATAATCCAGGCTGAACCGCTGGTTACTGC